>JALTAS010000166.1 GCA_027058925.1 Persephonella sp. | reverse complement strand
ATGATACCAGTCAATGACAATATTCCTACAAAAAACTTTCCACTTCTTACCGTTTTTCTGATAGCTATTAATGTTTTTGTCTTTATGTATGAGATAACGCTTCCTCCAAGTTTACTAAAGGATCTTATAATCAGATTTGGACTTTTACCTATAGATATTCTTTCTTTAAGATTTGATAAAGCAGTTACATCTATGTTTATTCATGGAGGTTTTGCCCATCTTTTTGGAAACATGCTTTTTTTATGGATCTTTGGAAATAATGTTGAGGATGCCCTTGGAAAATTGAAATTTATCATTTTTTATTTTATATCAGGGTTTGGTGCAGCTGCTGTACAATCTGCAGTTGCACTTGCTGCAGGAAATCCTTTTCTTCCGATGATAGGAGCTTCTGGAGCCATTAGTGGTATTCTGGCGGCTTACATAAAGCTGTATCCTCATGCAAAGGTTCTTACCTTTATTCCTCCCTTCTTTTTTATGTTATTTGTTTTTCCTGCATGGTTTTTTATTGGATATTGGTTTTTCATTCAGATCCTTTTTGCTATGGTAACTCCTCCTGGTGTAGGAGGGGTTGCATGGTACGCCCATATTGGAGGATTTATAACAGGCTGGTTTTTAATAGATATAATGTACAGACCAAAGAAAATGAAGATAGTTCACTACTCTACTTTAAGATAGCTGGCTTACTTTTGTTCCCTGCTTTGTCCACCGCATAAATCTTTATTACAGAACCTTTCTTATACTCAGGTATCTTAAATATGTATGTTTTAACAGGGATTTTATTTAGGGCTTTCCCATTAATCTCTATAATGTATCCTACAGTATCTTTTGATCTGCTTTCTGTCCATACCAGGTAAAACTGCCCATCTTTTTCAATTAATTTTGGGTTTTTTGGTGGTTCTGGAGGGAATATATCTTTAAATATTCTGCATTTAATGTCTGATGGAGGACTTTCAACACCGTTATTATCTTCATAAGTGATGTAGTAGCAGTATTTTTTTCCGTTTGAAACATTTTCATCCAGATATTGATTAGCCGATAAAGATATGTAAGGAACAGGATATAGGGTTTTTTCTTTTCCTTTATAAAGATTTGTTTTCAGGTTGTTATTTTTCCATTTAAGTTTTATTCCTTTCTCAACAATTTTTATTTCAAAATCCGGTTTTGTTTTCGGATAGCCTAATGTTGGAATATAGCAAAAATAACGGGAAAAACGGCTTTTATTCTTTTCAGTTAAAACCCTAAATCTGAAGCAGTACTCTCTTTCGTGCGAAAAGGAGTACCTGAACCAGTATAGATTCCCCGATTTATTTATTTTTTTAACAACTCTATGCTCAAATGAAAACACCTCAAACCTGAAATTTTCCTTCATATATCTGCCGTCTGCATATCTGGGAATATACCTCCAGTAAACAATAAGATCCTGATCTTGCTGTTTTATAAGAACTGTTTTAACAGTTTCAGGTGATTTCGTGTATGGTGGGTAAGGACCTCCTTTTACACCGCATCCAAGAAGGATAGATATAAAAAATATAAGAAAACTAAATACCTTTCTCAATTAAGTACTCCCTCAGTCTGATCAAATTTCTTATAATCTTAGGAAAGTCATCAAGAGGTATCTGATTTGCTCCATCTGATAAGGCTTTCTCAGGATCAGGATGGGTTTCAAAGAAAAGACCATCAACACCTACAGAGACAGCTGCTTTTGCAAGAGGGTAAACAAACTCTCTCTGTCCTCCGGAAGAACTACCTTTTCCTCCTGGAAGCTGAACACTGTGGGTAGCATCAAATATGACAGGTGCAAACTGCCTCATAATAGGAAGGCTTCTGAAATCAACAACAAGGTTATTGTAGCCAAAAGAGACCCCTCTTTCTGTGAGATAAAACTTTTTTGCTCCTCCAAACTGAAGTTTTTCTATAATGTTTTTTGTATCCCATGGAGCTAAAAACTGACCTTTTTTAACATTAACCTCTTTCCCTGTTCTTGCAGCCGCAAGCAGAAGATCTGTCTGCCTGCATAAGAAAGCAGGTATCTGTATTATGTCAACAACTTCCGAAACAGGTTTTGCCTGATCTGTTTCATGAATGTCTGTTAAAACAGGCAGACCTTTTTCTTTTTTAACCTTCTCCAGAACTTTAAGGCCGTACTCAATACCTTTCCCCCTGAATGAATGAACGCTTGATCTGTTTGCTTTGTCGTAAGATGCTTTAAAAACAAATCTGACATCAGGAAACTCTTTCTGTAAGTCGGTTAATACATCTGCCACCTTTAGGCAGATATCTTCATTCTCTATAACACAGGGTCCTGCAATAACTGTAAATTTTTCCATTTAAAACTCCCTTTATTACTTATTGTTTATCAATAATATTTAATAT
>JALTAS010000165.1 GCA_027058925.1 Persephonella sp. | reverse complement strand
TTTTACCACAGGCAGTTTAACAGCAAAGCCTAAGGCTTGCAGAGTTTACACGGTCTTAGTCCTGATCTCCTGGCCTTTCTTTTTGTTTTAAATATAATCTTATTTTTGATCTTTCTTGCAAATCTGCATGATGGTATGTGAAAAACTTTTCCCTTTTTTGAAGCAACATAAAATCTGCTTTTTTTCCTGTGTCTGTAGGATTTTTTGTATCTTTCTTTTTTAGGTTTGTAAGAAGGCTCTGAATATGTTTCAACATGGTAGTAATTTTGCCCTTTTTTTTCTATTATTACCTCTTCCTGAGCATAAGAAAAACAGAATAATCCTATAAAAATTAAAAACCACATAATCCTCCCTCCCAAAAGATTATGTATCAGTATATAAATCTCATTCTACTGTTACGGTTTTGGCAAGGTTTCTGGGCTGATCAACATCTTTTCCAAGAAGTGTTGCTATGTGATAGGAAAGCATCTGAAGTGGGATAACCGTAAGGATCGGATATAAAGGATCTATAGTCTGGGATATGTAAATGACCTCGTCTGAAATCTGTTTTATCTGGCTGTCCCCCTCTGTTGCAACAGACAAAACCTTGCCTTTTCTTGCCTTTACCTCCTGAATGTTTGAGAAGATCTTTTCATAAAATCTGTCTTTTGGGGCTACACAAACAACAGGCATCTTTTCATCTATTAGGGCTATCGGACCGTGTTTCATCTCACCTGCTGGATAACCTTCTGCATGT
The DNA here is from genome assembly GCA_027058925.1 of Persephonella sp. Taxonomy (GTDB): domain Bacteria; phylum Aquificota; class Aquificia; order Aquificales; family Hydrogenothermaceae; genus Persephonella_A. The sequence goes on along the minus strand of JALTAS010000165.1, from coordinate 1,648 downwards.
ATGTAAGAGATCTCTTTAAGTTTCAAAGCACCTTCAAGGGCTATAGGGTAGTTTATATTTCTTCCTAAAAAGAGAAAGTCTGATGCATTCATGTATCTGTGGGCTATCTCTTTTACCTGATCATCTTTGCCCAGAATATCTTCCACTTTTGATGGTATATGAATTAGCTGGTTATATATATATTCATAATCCCTGAATGAGATCGTTCCTTTTTTTACACCAGCCTCAAGGGCGAAAAGCAGAAGGGAAACAAGCTGTGCCGTGAATGTTTTTGTTGCGGCGACGCCTATTTCGGGTCCGCAATAAGTATAAAGGACATAATCTGTCTCTCTTGATAACGAGCTTCCTACAACATTCACAAGTGATATGGTTTTTGCACCTTCCTTTTTTGCGTCAAGCAGGGCAAATCTTGTGTCTGCTGTTTCTCCAGACTGGCTTATACCCATAACAACACTGTTTTCGTTTATAATTCTGTCCCTGTATCTGTATTCTGATGCGTAATCAACCTCAACCGGAATTTTTGCAAATCTTTCTATCCAGAACTTTCCTATAAGACCAGCATGGTATGAAGTTCCACAGGCAATTATATAAAGCCTGTCCACATCCTTTAGCATACAGAAAAGCTGATCATCTTTTGATGAGGAAAATCCTGTTATTGTATCTCCTATGGTTCTGGGTTGCTCGTGTATCTCTTTCTGCATAAAATGTTTGTAGCCTGCCTTCTCCGCAACAGATACATCCCATGTAACATGAAATGGCTTTTTTTCTATCTTTTTCCCATTTATGTTGAAGATCTCAACACTGTCAGTTTTTACAAGAGCTATTTCTCCATCATCAAGGGCTATAAAATCTTTTGTGTACTCTAAAACAGCCGGTATGTCAGAGGCTATAAAGTTCTCATCTTTTCCAAGGCCTACTATAAGAGGGCTTCCTTTTTTTATCCCTATTATTCTGTCAGGTTCATAGGTTGATATAACCCCTACAGCATAAGCTCCTCTAAGTTTTTTCGCCACTTTAAAAGCTGTCTCAAGAAGATCACCTGTATAAAGATCCTCAAAGAGATGAGCTATTACCTCTGTGTCTGTTTCTGATTTAAATCTATAGCCCTTGTCTAAAAGCTCCTTTTTCAGCTCAAGGTAGTTTTCTATTATTCCATTATGGACAATGGATATTGTTCCTTTCTGGCTTGTATGGGGGTGGGCGTTTTCTATGGTTGGTGCACCGTGTGTTGCCCAGCGGGTGTGACCAAGGGCTGTATGACCTTCTATTTTCTTATTCCAAAGATGTTCCTGCAGATCTTTTATTTTCCCTACCTGCTTTTCAACGATAATTTTCCTGTCTGTTTTTTCTATAACGGCGATACCGGCAGAATCGTATCCTCTGTATTCAAGTCTCTGAAGACCGTAAAGAAGAACAGGCACTGCATTTCTTTTACCAACATATCCTATTATCCCACACATACTAAACTCCTAAAAATTATAATTTTCTCTATATTATAATAAGATTTTGTTATTTTCTTTGCGGGAGGAAAAATGCTACCTGATGATCTAAAAAAGAAGTTAAAAAAAGATTTTGAAGACCTGATTGATCCTGTTGAGCTTTTGTTTAGAAGAGACAGTTCAAAACTATCAGATGAAATTGAGGAAAT
>JALTAS010000164.1 GCA_027058925.1 Persephonella sp. | reverse complement strand
CAAATCTGTTTTTCTTTATGTAATATATAAGCTCTCTCATTTTCTAAAATACTTCTCCAGAAAATATCCAAATTTATTTTTTGTTTTTTCTTCAAGAGTTTTTATAAGATCTTTTGCTGTTTTTCCATCTTCAGGAAAATCAACATATACCTCAACAATCTCCCCTTTGAAAAAATCATAAATAGCCCTGCTTATAAATTCGGCTCCTTTTTTATCTGTTTCAGGCAGAATCAGAAATATACTTCCATCAATGGTTGTAAGTATGTCTGTTTCTCTTAAAGCTTCCTGTATTACTTTTTCAAGGGAGCTGAAAAGTTCTTCTCTCTCAGGCTTTAGAAAAGCAACTGCAAAAACCTTGGGATAGCCAAACCTTCTGTTAAATGAAACCTGAAGATTTAGAACCTTTAAAAAATCCTTAAAAGATATCTCAACAGCCATCCTTTTCCTCCTTATCTTAAAACACCTTCTATCTCCCTCTGTCTCACTCTTGGATCAAGTTTTGCAAGGAGTAGATCAGCTATAAGATTTCCTATTATCAGCATTATTGCCCCTATATAAAGACCTCCCATCACAAGATAAAGATCCTGAGATAAAACAGCATCAAGCATAAGCATTCCCATTCCCGGCCAGTTAACTATAATCTCAATCAATGCAGCCCCTGATAGAAGATTTGCTATCTCAAATCCAAGAAGAGTTATAAAAGGATTAAGCGCATTTTTAAGGGCATGTCTGTATATAACATCCTTTTCAGGTAATCCTTTTGCCCTTGCAAACATCACATACTCAGACTGGAGTGATTCAATCATCGCACTCCTTACAAGCCTTACAAGACCTGCAAGAGATCCTATCGCAAGAACAAATGCAGGAAGTGAGACGTGCCAAAGTCTATCTAAAATCTTTCCTAATATGCTCATCTGGTCGTAATCAGGTGATGTTGCTCCTCCTGTTGGAAATATCCCTGTTTTTACAGCAACAAAAAGAAGAAGAAAAGCAAGAAAGAAGTTAGGAACGGACATAAATGTGAATGAAAAAAGCTGTATAAACCTGTCAATCCATCTGTTTGGGTTTAATGCTGCCCATATCCCCATAGGTACTGCAAGACCCCATGCAAGAACTGCAGATGTTATGGAAAGGAACAAAGTATTCCCAACTCTTTCCTTTATAAGCTCCAGAACAGGAACGTGGTAACTGAAAGAATAACCAAGATCAAACTTCAGGGCGTTTATAAGCCATTTAAAATACTGAACAAGAAGTGGCTTATCAAGACCGTAAGCCCTTTCAAGCTCCTTAATTGTCTCCTTTGATATCTGGGGGTTCATCTTAAGCTGATCAAGGTAATTTCCAGGTGCAAGCTGAATAATTAGAAATGATATAAAGGTTATCCCTATAACAAGAGGTATCATCTGAATAAGTCTTCTGATTATGTATAAAAGCAATTTCTCTCCATAAGGTCTGTTATTAAATCTTTAACTAATATATAATTCTCTTACAAATCTCTCTAAATATCAAAAGGGGAAAGATGGATAAAAAAAAGTGGAGAACGGCTATAAGCTGGCATTTTGATAAAGAGGCATACGTTAGAGGGTATAAACTTAAAGATCTGGTAGGAAACCTCAGCTTTACAGAGGCTATTTACCTTGTACTGAAAGGCGAGCTGCCTTCAGAAAAAGAAAAAAATATGCTTGATGCTATTTTTGTTGCCACCGTAGAACACTCAATAGCACCACCTTCTGTTATAGCTGCAAGAGCTGTTGCAAGTGGCGGAAACTCTCTCCATGTTGGTGTTGGAGCAGGGATTCTGGCATTCGGTGAAGCACATGGAGGCGCTCTTGAAGGCGCTATGAGGTTTATTCAGGAGAATGCTGGAAAAGATCCTTCACAGGTCGTCCAACAGTATATTGAAAATGGAAAAAGAATACCTGGATACGGCCACAGATATTACAAGGAGTACGATCCAAGATCAAAAAGGATAATGGAAATAGCCAAGGAGATAGGTTTTTTCGGTAAATACTGTCAGTTTGCTGTAGATGTGGAAAAAGAGATAGAGAGTATAAAAGGTAAAAAGCTTGTTATGAATGTTGATGGGGCTATAGCTGCCGTTGTTTCTGAGATGGGTTTTGACTGGAGACTTGGGAAAGGGTTTTTTATTATAGGAAGAATTCCAGGTCTTGTTGCCCATGTTTATGAGGAGCTTGTTATGGAAAAACCTTTCTCAAAAAGGCTTGATGAAGAAAAAGAGGTTGAGTATTTAGGGGAGAAACCGAGAGAACTTCCTGAAAAGTATAAAAGAAATTAATTGCTCTCTTTCCACAACAGGATAAATTTTAGATAAATGACAGATTTTGACAGAAGTTACACTGACTTTCAAAGAAGACGCCGTAATATTTTTATAATATCTGTTATAGTTTTTGTTTTCATTGTTGGAAATCTTTATATCTTCAAAGAGATCTCAAAGGTAAAGGATGTTTTTAACCCTTACATATTTTTGATTATCAAAAACATAGATGTTGTATTTTTTCTTGCTATCCTTGCCATATCTCTGAGACATCTAATAAAGCTATTCTTTGAAAAAAAAGAACATACCGGAAAACTAAGAAGAAAACTTTCTTTCATTCTTATATCAATGGTTATTATCCCTGCAATGATACTCTCTGTTGCATCAATAAGTTTGATATCAAATGCAACCAATCTTTGGTTCAGCGGTAAGGTTGAAAATGCCCTGAAAGTTCTTCAAAAAATAACTGAGGAAAACATAAGGGAGTATTCCCACTTTTTAGATGAGGTTGTTTATCTTCTTGAAAACAAAAGGATAACACCTTACGAAGCTTTCAAAAAGTTCAACATAGTTTCAATGATCATTCTTGATAAAAATAAAAGACCTTTAATGATATACGGAAAACCTAAAAAAAGCGTTGAGGACATTGATTTTAAAGTAAGGAAATACATCTTTGAAGACAAAGGAAGGTATTACCTTAGGTATATAACAGACTACCAGAAAAACAGATATATCGTTTTTGAGTACAAACTACCTCCACTTCTTGAAAAATACAGAAACGAGATAGCTTACATAACAGACATATACTCCCAGTTCAGATATTACAAAAATCCGATAAGGGTTTCTTACATAGTTACAATGCTTACAATCACTATGTTTGTTATATTTGCAGCTCTGTGGTTCGGTCAGTATGTTGTCAGAAACCTTACTTACCCCCTAGAAAGACTTGTTGATGCCTCAAAAAGATTGGCTCAGGGGGATCTGAATGTTCATGTTGATGTTAAAGCCCCCGATGAGATAGGAATTCTTATTGGAGAGTTTAATCACATGGTTGATGAGCTAAAAAACCTTTACTTTCAACTCCAAAGAAGCAACAAGGATCTAAAAGCAAACAAAGAGTATCTTGAGGCTATCCTTGAGAATGCAAGCACAGGGGTTATCTATTCTGACAGATTTGGAAAAATTGAGAAGATAAATAAAGCTGCATCACAGATACTTGGTATTGATGCAGAAAAGCTAAAAGGAAAAAATATTGAGGAATTTATGAGAAGTATAAATCTTGATCCCCAAAAGATAGATAAAGAGCAGACAATAAACATTGACGGAAAAATAATAATAGCGAAAATAACAAAGATATCAGCAAAAGGTTATGTTCTTATATTTGACGACATAACAGAGATAGTTGCTGCAGAGAAGGTTCTTGCATGGAGGGAGATAGCACAGAGAATAGCGCACGAGATAAAAAATCCTCTAACACCGATAAGGCTTTCTGCAGAAAGGATAAAAAGGCAATATGAAAACAATAACCCAAAGTTTCCAGATATACTGAAAAAGTCTGTTGATGTTATATTTACAGAGGTTGATCATCTGTCTAAGCTTGTTAAAGATTTTGGTCAGTTTGCATCTACAGAAAAAAATTTGAGCATTAAGGATATACCCCTTCTTGAGATACTAAATGAGCTAAAAAACAGCTACAGTTCAGAAGGTTTTGAAATCAAGATCAATGTTCCTGAAGACATTAAAATAAAAGCTGATCCTAAGCTAATAAGACAGGCATTTTTGAACATAATACAAAACAGCTATGAGTCTGTAAAAGACGGCAAGGGTTTTCTTAAGATAAAGGCAGTTAAAGAAAACGGTAAGGTGGAGATATTTTTTAAAGACAATGGAAAAGGTATCTCCCCTCAGGATCTGGAGAAGGTGTTTATCCCTTATTACTCCAAAAAATCAAAAGGCTCAGGTCTTGGACTTGCAATAACAAAAGATATTATTGAAAAACACGGAGGGAGCATAAAGGCGCTCCCTTCAGAAGATGGAGCTCTATTTAAAGTAGAGTTAAATACAGATTAACTCCACACATTTTTGATAAACTCTATCAGAACCCTGTTAAAACCATCAGGATTTTCAAAAGGTGGCAGGTGTGCACTGTCAGGAAGCACTACAAACTCAGATCCTTTTATACCGTCAGCTATATTTTTGACTATGTCCGGAGGGGTAACCTTTTCATCATCCGTTCCTGCAACAACTAGAGCAGGAACATTTATTGAGGGAAGAATCCCTGTGTTGTCAGATCTGTCTGCAAGGGCTTTTAATGCCTTTATAATTCCTTCCTCGGTTGCCTCATTCATGATGCATCTGAGTTTCTCCATCTTTTGGCTGTCTTTTTTTGTTGATGGTGATGTTTGAGCTTCAAGCATAAAATCAATCAGAAAATCTTTACCTTCTTTTTTTATCCTGTCAATTGTTGCGTATCTTCCCTTCTTTGCTTCTTCTGTATCTGCTTCAGCCCTTGTTGAGACAAAAACAAAACCGTCAACTATCTCGTTGTATCTTCTCCACATATCAAACATAATGTACCCACCCATTGAGTCTCCAACAGGTATAACTTTCTTTATACCTAAATCCTTGATTTTTCCCAGTATTAGATCGGTCAGTGTTTCTATTGTGTAGTCTGAAAGAAAGTTTCTCTCATTTCCAAATCCGGGATAATCAACAGCTATGTATGGGATACCTTCTTTCTCAAGAGCTTTAAACTGGTCGCAGAACATTTTGCTGTTTAAAGGAAATGCATGGAGGAATAAAACCGCTTTTTCAACAAATACCCTCATTTTTCCCTCCTTTTTTATTTTAGTTTATCAAAATTCAAGCTGTATGTAATCATTTACAGCATTTGCCAGAAACTTTTTGCCTGTTATTAAAGCTTTCTGTTTTGTTTCGTTTGCCAGGTTTAATGCCTTTTCCTTCTCACCTAAGATATTCATAATCCGAAACAGGGGAACATTAAGACTTACAGGATTTTTAAGCTTTTTTATGTTGTTTTTTATTTCATCTTTTAATTTTTTTATCTCATCTTTGTTTTCTTTAAAAACTGATATATAAGCGTTGTAAAATACATAAAGAACACTTTCCTTTTTCTCTATAGAAAAATTATTAAAGGCTATCTCTATCTCTTTTTTTATCTCTTTTAGCTTTTTTTCTTTAAAATTTTCTTTAAGAAGAATCTCATTTATTTTTATTATTAGCCTGTGATCCTTTGAGACAACATCAGGCAGTGTATTTACCACCTCCTTGTATTCCTGTTCAAATCCCAGAATGTATATATTTGTCAAGAACTGGTTTATATACTTCTTGAATGGGTTTTGGAGATATGGTGTTAAAACTGATGGTTTCTTCAGACTGTATTCTTTCAGATCTTTTATCTGACGGACAAACTCTTTTATGTAGTCATCTATATCAAGGATAAGGGATAGGAAAGAATCCTCAATCTGAAGGTAAGAGCCTACAATGTTGATAATCTGGAAAATGTTGTTTTCTTCAGGATAGGAAAGTATCTCCTCCTCAATCATAAATTTTTTCAGGTTATATCCCTTTATTAAGTAGCCGAGAGCCTTTTCCTCGTCAGAATGTATTTTCAGTGCATATATGTACATAAACTGGTAAAAATCTGTGGCATTTCTGTAGTTTTCTTTAATAAAAGCAGAAAAATTCTGGTAAAAAACTCTAACCTGGTCTGTAAAATATATCAGATATTTTAGATAGTTTATTCTGTCGTCAAGGATTAAAAGTGCGTTTAGAACTCTCCTTAAGGTGTATATCCTTATAAGTAAATCCTCCTGTTGATCTGATGAAAATCTTTCTATTATTCTGTTTCCAAAAAAGACAGAAAGATCAAAATTCCCTGAATGCTCAATGCTGTCAAAAACAGAATCTATCACCTGATAGCCTTTTTTCTGAATATTTTTTAAGATATTAGTAAGAAAACCTATAGTGAATTTTAACTCCTGTGTACCGTATCCTGTTAGTATTTGGTCGTAGTCTTTTTCCGAAGAACCGATAGCTTTGTTTAAGGATCTGTAATCATCTAAGAAATCTTTCAGGTTTTGTTCCTCTATTTTTAGATCCTGCAGAAAACCCTCAAGAAGAAAACTCATAATAAATCCCCAAACACAGCTATAACAGGTGCATGATCTGAAGGTTTTGGAGATCTTCTTCTTCTTGTCCACATATCAACATAAACATCTTTCAGGTGAGGAATAACAGGTTTTGTTGCAAGAATGTAATCAATCCTCATTCCTTCATCTTTCCATACAGCCCCGCCGATATAATCCCACCATGTGAACTGTTTTTTATCAGGATAAAGATACCTGAAACAGTCGTAAAAACCCCAGTTTAAGATCTTCTTAAAAAGCTCTCTTTCTTCAGGCATTGTTCCTATGCTGTCTTTTAAAATTTCAGGATCCCATAAATCAATATCTTCAACTGCGACATTAAAATCCCCAACCATTACGATCTTCTGATCTGGATTGAAGTTTTTATCTAAAAAACTGATAAAAGTTCTGTACCAATCCAGTTTATAGTAATACTTTTCTTCTCCTCTCAGGTCGCCGTGAGGGGCGTAAACATTGATTATCCAAAGATTATCTATTTTAACAGACAGAACTCTTTTTTGCTGATCAAAATATTCATCACCGATCCCTTTTATCATCTCAGATACCTCTTTTCTTGATAAAACGGCTACACCGTTATATCCTTTCTGACCGTAAACAACCGATCTGTATCCTAACTTTTCAAAATCTTCATGTGGAAAATTATTTTCTTCAGTTTTTATTTCCTGAAAACACAGGAGGTCTATATCTTTTTCCTTTTCAGAAAGCCACCTGATAATAAGATCCTTCCTTGCCCTTATAGAGTTGACATTAAAACTACAAATTTTCAGATCCATACATTAGATTTTACAGGATCAGGGATATATTTTTTGTGAAAAATCTCATAACTGCCTTAATTTTTTCAGTATCTCAAACTGCCTTTTTGTTACAAACTCACCAATAATTTCCTCATCTCTTGCTGTAAGGTTCATAAACTTAATACCGGCTCTTGTTACCCTTCCTAAGGGAGAAAGGTATCTTATCTGTCCAAGCACATCAATTGTGTATCCGTCTAATACAAAAATAATATCAACATAGATCCCTTCCTCAAGACCCTCTATGTCTGTCAGGAAAATCCCCAGTCCCCCTATAGATATATCATCTATCAGTCCTTTAAACTCCTTTGTCCCTCTTGTAAGGATGACAGGGATTTTTTCAGAAAGCCTTACCCTTATGTATTTTCTCTTTTCCTGAGGAACAGGAGCATACTCAAAGTCGGTTAAAACAAGTATACCTCTATCGTAACTGATCTCTTCAACTTTTCCTTTTATAGTTTTACTCAGACCTTCAATTTTTACAAAAACATAATGCTCCTTTTCAAATATCTTGTTTATACATTTTGATACATCAAGGAACACATTTCTTCCTTCAATCCGCAGGAGTTTTGAACTGCAGGTAACAGGAACCTCATAAAAATAATCTATAACCTTTATGTTGTCCTTTTTGACCCTCAGAATGTCTATAATGCTTTCTGTTTCATCAGCTTTTTTCTCATCAATTATTTTAGACAGTTTTTCCTGAAGAGATTCAACATAATCTGTGTTTGCCCTATCAAGCGTAACAAGATAAGCTTCAACAAGTGTTAAGTAGTTTTTTAGAAACAGGATATCCTTTTCTTTCTGAATAAGATATTCAAGAAAATCCTTTGCCATTACCATAAATACTTTGGAAAGAATTGCTCTTATATCCACTTTTGTTTCGTACATTTTAAGACCTAAAGAATAAAGTTCATCAAGAGGATTTCCCTTAAAGCTGAAAAGCCTCTTGTACAGGCCTTCAGAAAGGCCTTTTATCTTTTCTTCAGGTAGTTCCATTCTTGAGACTTTCTTAAAATATTTTAGAAAGCTTTCAACAAAGGTTTCCCTGTAATTTTCAAAAAAGCTTTTTTCCACAGATAAAGATCTGTAGAGACTGCTTAAGTCCTGATCAATCATTTTCACACCATGTTCTTTATATGTTCTGGTTTATGGTAGTAATAACCCTGACCGTAATCTATCCCTATATCCTTTAATATCAGAGAAATCTTTTCATTTTCAACAAACTCAGCAACGGTTTTAAGGTTCAAAGTTTTTGCAAACGATGCTATAGTCTCAATAGGTTTTATATTTTTATCTGATTTATGCAGGTTTTTGATCATTGATCCATCTATCTTAAGGTATCTGATCGCCCCTATATCAGAAAGGTCATACACTGTCCTTATTGATGAGTATCCTGTTCCAAAATCATCAACAGCAAAGGAAAAACCGTAATTTTCCTTTAAAAACTGGATAAGCTCCATATTTTCCAAAAATGACTGCTCAGTCAGTTCAAGAATTACCTTTAATCCTTTTTTGTTGATCTTTTTCATCTCCTCCAGAAAGATCTTTATATAGTGGGAAGATGATATAGAGCTTGGGCTGACATTTATAAAAACTGTGTCTGTAACTTTTTTTATTAGATCAGAATATATGTATATTCTTTTTAAGACTTCAATATCAAGATGAATTTCAAGGTTAAGATCGTAAATCACATCAATAAAAGCACCTGCAGGGATGTAGCTTCCATTTTTCTTTATCCTTGCAAGGGATTCAAGATATGCTGTTTTTCCTGATTTTATCTCTATTATAGGCTGGAAAAAAAGATCAATCCTTTTCTCTCTGAATGCTTCCTCAACAATTGATATGTTTTTGTTAACCTCAGATATCTCTTTTGAAAACTCTCCAACCATCTTTTTGTGATCGTAAAACAGTATATCCTCAGGGCTGTTTTTTGATTTTTCAATAATATGGGCGATAATTTTGCTGATCTCTCCGCTTTCTAAACTGTCTTTCATCTCAAGAATTCCAACAGATATTTTCAGCTTTATCTTGAGTTCTGAGCCTATCCTTATTTTTTCCAGATCTGTCTTTAGCTTTCTCCCAAAATCTTTTGGATCTTTGATCTGTGAGTTGCATATTATGTAAAACTCACCTGCCTCTCCC
>JALTAS010000163.1 GCA_027058925.1 Persephonella sp. | reverse complement strand
TTTTCAGATAGCTCTTCCCTTTTAAAAACAATAAATGAATACTCTTTTTCTTCTTCTAAAAGAGCTGACATTCTTGATCTTATGAGAATCTGTAATGTTTCATCATCCTGTATCTTTGGAAGAACTATGCTTGAATAAATAATGTCTGGAAAAAAGATGGAGATGTAGAGTTTTGATGCCTTTTTATCAAAAGAGACAAATTTTAGCTTTTCTTTCGGGCTAACCGTAAGTCCTTTCCTTATACTTTTGCCTATTTCTACCTAATAGATTTTCATGATTATTTCATTTTACCAGCATATGCTAAAAGTATGAATTTTAAAATTTAATAATATTGTAATTCTATTATTAATTGACGATAATAAATTTATCGTGAGAATAAATAAATTCTTGATGGAGGAAGATTATGAGGGAAAATCAGAAAGGTTTCACACTTGTTGAGCTTGCGATTGTCCTTGTTATTATCGGTATTATTTTAGGTGCTGTGCTGAAAGGACAGGAGCTTATAAAAAATGCAAAAGAAAAAAGACTTTACAATATGTACAGAGAGATGATCGCTGCTGTTAATACATATCTTGACAGATATGGTGCTCTACCTGGAGACGATCCAAAAGCAAGTACAAGATGGAGCGGTCAGCCTGATGGTGATGGTAATGGACAGATAGGTGGATTTAACTTTGCCTGTACTAACGGAACAAATCAGGAAACATGTTACCTGTGGCAGCATTTGAGAGCTTCTGGAATAATAGGAGGGGATCCTAATAATAGAACCAACATAAGCCATCCTTTTGGGGATAAGGTTGCTATCGGCTGGGCGACCATTCAGGGGATAACAGATCACTGGATCGGTTTTCAAAATATACCGGAAGAGATAGCACTTTTTTTAGATGAAAAGTATGACGATGGTGTTTACAATACAGGATCAATAAGATCAAGCGGAAACACCAATTATAATCTAAGTGATACAACAGACGAAGTGAGAACCCTCTATTTTAGAGGCTTCTAAAAATATGACACGAAAACCTTTAGGCCAGCTCCTTAAGGAGCTTGGCTATATAACAGAAGAACAAATAGCTGTTGCCCTTGAAGTCCAGAAGGTAAAGGGAGGGCTTTTTGGTGAAATCCTTCAGGAGCTTTCCTTTGTTTCTCCAAGAGAGGTTGCTGAAGCGATAGCTCATCAGTCAGGAAAACCTTTTATTGATCTTTCCCAGTATCCACCTTCAAAAGAAGCCCTCAAGCTTATAGACAAAAACATGGCAAAACAGTTTCAGGTTCTTCCTTTTAATGTTGAAGATAATAAACTTTATCTGGCAATGTCTAACCCTTATGACCTGAATGCTATTGATATTGTTAAAAGAAGAACAAACCTTGAGATACAGATATATGTTGCAGATACAGAAACCCTATTAAAAACTATTGAAATCCAGTACTTTCTCCTTGAAAGGCCTATTGATCAGGAGATAAAACAGATCATAGAAAGGTCAAAGGCAGGTGGAGCAGATATACCAAAGTTTGTTGAGCTTATAATAAATAACGCTATAATAGAGAGGGCAACCGATATACATATCTCTCCTGAGGATCTTGCTTCTCATGTTTTTTACAGAATTGATGGAATAATGAGGCATTACTATGCTTTTCCCAAGGAGATCCATTCTCCTATTGTTTCAAGAATAAAAGTTTTAGCTGGTATGGATATCGCCGAGCAGAGACTTCCTCAGGATGGTTCTTTTTCACACGAGTTTTTTAATGAAACTTACGATATGAGGGTCTCATCAATACCCACAGCCTACGGGGAAAATGTAGTTATAAGAGTTTTATCCAAAAATCTTTCCCTCTTTAACCTGAGATCACTGGGCTTTGAAGAGGAAATACTGAAAAAATTAGAAGAAGAGTTTTTAAAGCCACAGGGAATAGTCCTTGTTACAGGTCCAACAGGATCAGGTAAAACAACAACACTTTATGCTGCTCTCAGAAGAATAAACGCCCTCAGGAGAAATATTCTTACTGTTGAAGATCCGATTGAGTATAAATTTCCTTTCATAAAACAGACACAGGTGAATGAAAAAGCAGGATACACTTTTGCAAGAGCTATAAGACATTTTTTAAGACAGGATCCTGATGTTATTCTTGTAGGTGAGATTAGGGATGAGGAAACTGCAGAGATGGCTATGAGAGCATCTATCACAGGCCATCTTGTTCTGTCCACACTCCACACAAATGATTCTGTCAGTGCTATCCCAAGGCTGATAGATATGAAAATAAAGGATTATATGGTTGCTTCCGGTGTTTCTGCAATAACAGCCCAGAGGTTGGTAAGAAAAATCTGTCCATTCTGTAAGGAAGAGAAAGTAATCACAGGTAAGGATCTACTCAGCTTTGGGTTTGATGAGAAACAGATTAAAAAGTTCGGTAATGTAGAGAATATAGAAGACCAGATAAAAGTATATTATGGTAAAGGGTGTGAACACTGTAAGGGGACGGGCTATCTCGGGAGAACAGTTATAGCTGAACTTCTGAAGATTGATCATGAGATAGCTGATCTAATTGTAAAAGGTTCAACTCCACTTTCAATTATGGAAAAGGCAAGGCAGAAAGGTATGTGGACTTTAAAAGAGGATGGTCTTATCAAGGTAATAAAGGGTATAACAACCCCTGAAGAGGTAAAAAGGGTAACAGGCTGATGAATCTTTACCTTATAGAAGCTTTAAATAGAGAAGGAAAAAAAGAAAGAAAAATAGTTGAGATAGATGTTGAAGAAGAAATTTTCCGTTTTTTAGAGTTTTCTGGTCTTATACCTCTGAAAATAAAAAAAGTTCCTTCATTTTACAGGTACCTTAACATAAAAAAGTATCTTTACAGGATAAAAAAACAGGAAATAATAGAAACCCTTGAAAACCTCCATATTGTAGTAAAATCAGGAATTCCTGTAACAAACGGTCTTATTGATATAGCAGAGGACACAGAAAATCCAGCACTTAAAGAGATGCTTACAGATATAGCTTACCGCCTTCAAATGGGTTACACACTGTCAAGGGCTTTTGAACATTATCAGGATGCTTTCTCACCTGTTGTTGTATCACTTATAAAAATAGGTGAGGAAACGGGATCCCTTGATAAAACATTAAAAGATGCTTCAGAACACCTGAAAAGAATTGAGGATATAAAATCAAAAACAAAGCAAGCTCTTATCTATCCAACCTTTGCTTTTGTCAGTGTTTTTGGCGCTATGATTTTTTGGCTTGTTTATGTTCTGCCGAAGATAATTGAAGCATTCAAGGATTTTAATGTTAAACTGCCTGCTATGACTATCTTTATAATGTATGTTTCTGATTTTACAAGGAAATACATAGTATTAATCATTTTTCTTGCTTTGATATCATTTTTTTTAATAGCGGTTTTTAGAAAAAAGAGTGAAAAGTTCAGGTATGAAACAGATAGGATTCTACTGAAACTTCCTGTGTTTGGTATCATAACTACCAATTTTAATTATGCTTTTTTTGCGGAATATATAAGATTGATGCTTGTTTCAGGTGTTCCATTATATCAGGCTCTTAATATAATGGAATCTTCTGTAAAGAACATGGTCTTTAAGACAGCTATAAAGAATACAAGAGAAAAGATAGAAAGAGGAAAATCCTTCTCGGACGCCCTCAAAGAAGAGGGTATTTTTTCTCCGGTTATTGTAAGGATGATATCAATTGGGGAACAGGCGGGAAGACTTGACGAACAGCTAAACTATATATCAAATTACTATTACAATAAGGTTGATTACCTGTCCCAGAACATAGCAAAGATGATAGAACCTATTGTGATAGGTATCGTGGGAGGATTTATGCTTATTATAATGCTTGGTCTTGTAGGACCTATTTATGATCTTATCGCTGAAGTCTCAAAGATGTAATCATGGAAAAAAAGATAGGTCTTGCTTTGTCTGGGGGAGCTGTAAGAGGTGCTGCTCATATTGGAGTTCTTAAGGCTCTTGAAGAACTTGGCTTAAAACCTTCTATCCTTTCAGGATCAAGTGCAGGGTCTATAATATCCGTTTTTTACGGGGCAGGCTACAGGGCTGAAGAGATAGAGGAAATTCTATTAAAAACGAATATCTTATCGTATCTTAAACCATCTTTAGATTTCACCTCCATATTTACTTTAGAAAAGTTAGATAATTTTTTCAGAAAATATATGGATATTAAAGATCTTTCACAGTTAAAAATTCCTGTTTTTGTCTGTGCAACAAATCTCAATCTTGGACTTCCGGAGTACTTCAGTTCAGGAGATATACATAAAGTCATTTCAGCTTCATGTGCCCTGCCTTTTATATTCAAACCTGTTAAGATGGGAGATTACATCTACATAGATGGTGGAGTAATGGATAACTTACCTGTGGAACCCCTCCTTGGAAAGGTTGATTTTATAATAGGATCTGAGGTAAACCCGTTAGGTGAGGAAAAAAATCTGAATAACCCTTTTAGTATACTTTTGAGAAGCTTTTATCTTGCTGTAAGATCAAATGTTGAGGCAAGGAAGAAATACTGCGATATTTTTATCCAGCCTCCAGAACTTATAAATATTGGACTTTTTTCAACATGGAAGATCAAAGAAGCAGTGGAAATAGGCTACAGCTACAGTAAGAAAATTATACGGGAATCAATTTTATAACAAGATCTCCCCTTCTTCCTTTTATATCCCTGTATCCTCTGTTTTTTATTCTTATCCTTACAGGTTTTTCAGTAGGCTCAACAGGAAGTCTTAATCTTTTCCCTTCAATGTCTGAAATACTTATGAATCCTCCTTCTTTGAGGATTTCTTTTTTTATCCTTATATCTGAAACAAGATCAAGTTTTTTTAGCCTGAACTTTCCATTTTTTATTTTTATCTTTAAAATAAGATCTCCAGCATTTCCCCCATTGATCCCTTCATTTCCTCCTCCTTCAACAACCACATTCTGTCCATTTAAAACTCCTGCTGGTATCTTGATACTTTTTTCCTCAAGTCTCACTACCCTGCCTGAACCACCACATACAGGACATGGATTTATTATCACAAATCCTCTACCGAAACACTCAAGACAGGGAATCTCTAAAAATGCCTTCCTTATTCTTCCGAGACCTTTACATTTTTGACATTCCTTAATCCTTGAATGGGAGGTTATGCCTCTGCCTGCACACTCTTCACATCTTACTTTTCTTTTGTATTTTATTGTTTTAACAGAACCAAAATAACCTTCCTCAACAGTAAGATTTACTTTTGCTGTGATGTTTTCTCCTGTAGAAGGTCTGGTATGGAAGCCTAAAAAATCAGCAAGAATGTCACCTATTATCCTGCCGAAATCTTTTCTTTCAAAATCTCTCAGTGTTTTGTCATAATTTTTTCTTTTTTCAGAATCAATCAATATGTTGTAAGCCTGCGTTATCTGTTTAAATATCTCCTGATGCTCAGGATTTAAATCAGGATGAAACTGTTTTGCCTTCTTCCTGAATGCCTTTTTTATTTCTTCAGGGGTGGCATCTCTGCCAACCCCAAGTATTTTGTAAAAATCCATCAGGTAACTTCTTCCCTCTCTTCAGGAGGTATTGCAACTATTACCTTTGCAGGTCTTATGGTTCTTCCCTTAAACTTGTAGCCTGTCTGTACCACTTTAATTATCTCGTTCGGCCTGTGTTCTTTGGATATTACTGTTTCAACAGCCTCATGCTCAAGAGGATTAAAACCTGATGATGTGTCTATCTTTTCTATTCCCTGCTCCTGCAGAAACCTGTAAAGCTGGTAATGTATCATCTGTATGCCTTTCATCAATGCGTTTATGTCTGTTGTTTTCTGTGCACTCTCAAGAGCTTTTTCAAAGTTGTCAATTATCTCCATAAAACCTTTAGCGAGTCTTAAAGCCCCTTCCTCTTTAGCCTCTTCTTTTTCTTTTCTCATTCTGACTTTGTAATCTTCAAACTCTTTTTGTAGAGATTGGTAAAGCATGCTTAGTTTTTTTGCCGCTTCTTCTGTTTTTTGAAGTTTTTCTTTTAACTGATCTATTTCCTGAGTAAGCATTTTGTTTTGTTCTAAACATTCCTCAATGGAGATTTCCTTTCCTTCCCTCTCTTCCTGTTTTTTTTCCTTCTCTTCCATTTATTCTACTCCTCCGTTTTTTTTAATAATTTTTTCAAAAATGGCTTTATTTCAAGCTTAAAGAAAGATGTCTTCACCGTAAGATGTCAGATCAATAAATTCATCTGCTATATCAATAAGCTCCTTTGCTGCTGTTTGCTTGAAAGCTGCTATCTCTACTTTTACACCTTTTGTGTGCAGGTATCGGACAAGATCAACAAAATCCCCATCTCCACTTGCAAGAACAGCCACATCAATTTTTTCTGCCAGAGATATTGCATCCATAGCGATACCCATATCCCAGTCAGCCTTAACTGTAGTCCATAAATTTCCATTTTCATCAAGCCTTTTAAAAATTTTTGGTTCTTTCACTCTTACCTGATAGCCTATATGTTTAAGTGTGTTAATAAACCCTTTCTGATCAACCCCCTGTAGTTTGACAAGATAAGCTATGGCTCTTACCAGTATTCTGTCTGATAAAACCTCATGAAGAACACTCTCAAAATTAACCTTTCTGTTAAAAACATCTCTTGCGGAGTAGTAAAGGTTCTGGATGTCAACAAAAACAGCTACTCTCTGACTTTTGTATAACCTTTTACTTTTTTCCTGACTGTACATAATCTCTCCTGAAAATTTAATGTAGAATTATATTATAAGATCAAAAAAGGAGGACAGAGATGTCAAAGTCAGCGGTAAGGGCACAAAGATTTATGATGGGGACTCTTCTTTTAATAGCCATGATTTTACTGAATGTGGGACAGGATTGGGGAAAATACATTGTTTACTTTATAATATTCATGCTTTACCTTTCAGCTTTTACAGGTTTCTGTCCTTCAGATGCTGTTTTTGAGAAGTTTTTTGGAAAAAGGCAGACAACATAAATGAAATTTTTACATCTTTCTGATACCCATCTTGGGTATCACCAGTACGGGTTACAGGAGAGAGCAAAAGATTTTTTTGATGTTTTTAATGAGGCTGTGGATGTCGCCATAGAGAAAAAGGTTGATTTTGTTGTTCACACGGGGGATTTTTTTCATTCTTCAAGACCTTCAAACCAGATAATACTTCAGGGAATGGAGATACTGAGAAGACTTAATGATGCGAAAATACCGATGTTTGTTATTTCAGGGAATCATGACAGGGGAAGTCAGGTAAGGGATGTATCTCCTTTAAAGATTCTTCAACCTTTAGGACTTAATCTAATAGATTCAGGTGTTTCAGAGTATGAAGGTATTTTTTTTGGAGGACTGAAGTATATATCAAAGGCAGGATTGAGACAGATAGATTTTAGAGAAGTTCTTGAGAAACTTGTTGAAAAGATGGGAGAAGGGTTTAAGATCCTTATGCTTCATCAAGAATTTCAGCCATTTTTTCCTGATTCAAAACTTAATATGATTGCTCACATTCCTGAAGGGTTTAATTATGTGGGTATAGGACATTATCATGTTGCTCAGCCCCCTTCATCAATAAACGGTGCTATGGTTGTCTATCCTGGATCAACAGAGTTTACAGCTTATAACGACAAGGAAGAAGAAAGGAGAAAGGGGTTATATATTGTGGAAGCAGAAGGTAGTGAGCTTAAAGCTGAATTTATTAAGTTTAAAAGTAGAAGACCTTTTCTTTTTTACCTGGTAAATGATGAAAACAGCGAACAGATACTGAAAAAAATAAAGGAAGATCTTGAAAAAGATCATTACGATAAAAAACCTGTTCTTGTTTTAAAGGGGACTGTAAAGGATCTGACTTATTCAGACATAAGACATTTAATAAAAAATGAAGGGATATCTGATGAGAGATTTTTGCATCTGCAGATAAACCTGACAAGGGATCAGGTTGATGAGTCTTCAGAACCTGTTATTATAGACCTTAAAGAAGATCTGATAAAAAAAGAACTTCAAAGATTGATAGGAGACAGAGAGCTTTCTGAATCTGTAATTGAGCTTATTGATCACCTAAAAACTTTTGAAAACATAGATGAAATAAAAAAATTGCTAAAAGAAAACCCTGAAATCCTTGATTTTTAGGAGGTTGTTTTGGAGTACAGGAATCTTGGCAACTCAGGTCTAAAGGTTTCTGTTATATGTCTGGGAGCCATGACATTTACAGAAAAAGGGTGGAGATCTGCTGGTAGTATGTGTTTTTCCGAGATAAAAAGGGTTGTTGATTATGCTATTGACAGGGGGATTAACTTTTTTGATACTGCGGATATTTATGGTTTTGGTGAGTCAGAACAACTGCTGGGAAAAGCTTTAGGAAATAAAAAGAATGATGTTATTATCGCAACGAAGGTAAGGGGTGTAATGGACGAAAAAGATCCTAATAATAGAGGACTATCCAGATATCGCATATTTAGATCAATAGACCAGTCTTTGAAAAGGTTAGGTAGAGATTATATAGATCTTTACCAGCTTCACTGGTGGGATAATTCTACACCTATAGAGGAAACACTCGAGGCTCTTAATGATCTTGTTAGAATCGGTAAAGTAAGATATGTGGGGATCTCTGATTTTGCCGGATGGCAGATAGCAAGATCTGTATCTATTCAGGAGATGAAAAATTACTCAAAATTTGTTTCTGCACAGATGTATTACTCCCTTCTTGGGAGGGATATAGAGTTTGAGGTTGTCCCTGCCTGTGAGTCTCTGGGTATTGGAATTCTTGCATGGAGTCCTCTTGCAGGAGGTTTCTTAACAGGAAAGTATTCAAAAAACAGACCATTTCCTGAAGACAGCAGATACTCAAGAATGGAAAAACCTTTTTTAAGGTTTGATATTGAAAAGGCGTATTCTTTAACAGATGAGCTAAAAAAGATCGGAAAGAGGTATAACGCTACAGCTTCACAGGTTGCTCTGAACTGGATCAGATCTAAGCCCTTTGTCAGCTCAATAATAATAGGAGTAAAAAATCTTGATCAGCTTAAAGATAACCTTGGCTGTATAGGATGGGAACTCTCTGAAAAGGATGTTCAATATCTTGATAAGATAACAAACCCAGAAAGACCATACCCCCAGTGGTTTCTTGATTTATTTGCAGATCTGTAGGTAGTGTAATGTACAGCTGGGAAAAGATTTTTTCACAGATAAAAAAATACAGAAGGGAGCTTTTTTTAGGACATCTTTTTGCTGTTCTTGCCACAGCTGTAAGTATACCTACACCTCTTTTTCTTCCCCTTCTTGTTGATGAAGTTCTGCTTAACAAACCGGGTGTTTTTGTTCATACATACCAGAAATTTTTTGGAGAGGGAAATCCTGTCACCTATACAATTACAGCCCTTGTTATAGTTGTCGTGATGAGGTTTATGTTTTTTGTTTTTAATGCCCTTCAATCTAAAATATTCACAAAAATTTCAAAAAGCGTCACTTACAGTATAAGATAAGATCTGCTTA
>JALTAS010000162.1 GCA_027058925.1 Persephonella sp. | reverse complement strand
GAGCCTTCTGAAAATGGTAAAGGTGAATTAAAAGAAGACACACCTGAAAAACTTAATTGATGGGGAGTTTCTCCCCTGTTAAATTTTTCTAATAAATCCCTTTATTCCTATTTTTTTCATAAAGCTGTAAGCCTCTTTTCTGTTTTTAAACTCCCCTATAAGAACTTTGTAAAGCTGTCCTTCTTTTCTTATCTTTGCATTGGTTATCTTAAGTGTTTTCAACAGTTTTTCCGCTTTTTTCCTTGTTGTGAATGCACCTGCCTGTATGTAATAGCCTGATTTAAATGAAGAAATAGCTTTTTTCTTTTCCTCCTTAACTGTTTTAACAGGTTTTTCTTCCTTTTTTTCTGTCTTGTTTGTGATCAGTTTTGTGTTAATTTCAGGCTGTTTTTTTACTTCCTGTTTGGAAGGTATGTTTTTTTTCTCTAATTTTTGAGGTTGCTGATCTGTTTGTTTTTGTTCTAAATAGGTTTCTGATTTTTTCTCAAATTCTTTTTTAGTTTCGTGTTTGGCTACTATGTTTATCTCAGGTTCTGAAATTGTTTCATTCCTATCCGAGTATATATTTATCCCTATTATTGAAAATATAATCACTATAAGAAGACCCGATAAAAGGATTATCACCCTCTCTATTTTTTCTTGCTTACTTTTTGCCTCCTCAAGTTTTTTTATTGTGTCTTTTAGATCCTGATCCATCTTACATCCTCTCCACCGGGGTTATTCCCATAAGCTTAAAAAGTGTTCTGAGGGCTTCCCTTATTCCTTTGAGTAAATATAGTCTTGCCCTCATTAAACTTTCGTCATCTTTGGTTAAAAACTTGAAGTGGTTGTAGTAGTAATGGAAGTCTGAAGCAAGATCGTAGGTTATCTGTGTAAGCTTGTGAGGTTGCTGTTTTTCGCCTGCCTCTTTTATAAGATCAGGAATCATAGCAAGGTGTTTCATGAGGATTCTCTCCTGTTCCTCTTTAAGCAAGTTGATATCGGCCTCAAAATCCTGCTCAGGATCAAATCCAAACCTTTCCTTTGCTTCTCTAAAAACACTGCATATTCTTGCGTGGGCGTACTGAACATAATAGACAGGATTTTCAGAGCTTTTTTTCAGTGCAAGGTCTATATCAAAGTTTAGATGTGTGTTACTGTCTTTTGTGAGAAAAAAGTATATAACAGCATCTTTCCCAACTTCCTCTATCAGTTCCTTCAATGTTACAAAACTGCCAGATCTTTTTGACATTTTGATCTCCTGCCCGTTCCGGAACAGCTTGACAAGCTGAATGAACATAACCTTAATCCAGTCTTCAGGGACGCCAAAAGCCATAACTGCAGCCTTCAGTCTTGGAAAGTATCCGTGGTGATCAGCTCCCCAGACATTGACTATAGAGTCGTAACCTCTTTTGAACTTATCGTAGTGGTATGCTATGTCTCCGGCAAAATATGTGTAAGAGCCGTCAGATTTTATAATAACCCTGTCTTTATCATCACCGTAAAGGGTTGTTTTTACCCATACAGCCCCTTCTTTTTCGTATATCATTCCTTTTTCTTTTAAAAACCGGATAGCTTCTTCAACCTTTCCGGAAGTGTACAGCTTTTTTTCACTGAACCATATATCAAACTCAACACCAAACTCTTTCAGATCTTCTTTTATTTTTTCAAGGAGCATCTCTTTTGCAAATTCTGAGCAAAAATCTACAGCCTGTTTTTCATCAACAAAAGATAGTATCTTTTCCTTTTCATATCTGTAAAGATGCTGGGCTATCTCCTTTATGTAATCACCGTGATATCCATCCTCAGGAAAAGGATAATCAGGCTGATCTATCTGTCTGAACCTTGCATAAACTGATTCACCAAGCTTTTTTATCTGCCTTCCTGCATCATTTATATAAAACTCCCTCTCTACCTTATAACCTAAGTAATCATATAGATTTGACTGGACATTCCCCACAACAGCACCTCTGCCGTGTCCCAGATGCAGTGGACCTGTTGGGTTTGCACTCACAAACTCAACATTTATTCTTCCTCTGTTCTTTTTTAAAGCCGCTCCATATCTGTCTTTTTCTTTAAGTATCTGTTTCAGGACATCCCTGTAATACTCTTTTGAAAGAAAAAGGTTTACAAATCCTCCACCGGCAACCTCTACTTTTGAAAAATATGGAAGTTCTTCAAGCATCTGTTTGATCTGATTTGCTATCTCAACAGGTTTTTTCTTTAAAAATCTTGCCAATAGGAAAGCAACATTTATGGAAAGATCTCCAAACCTGTCTTCCTTCGGTATCTCTAACTTTATTTTCTGCTTTACCTGTGAAACTTCCGGAATATCCTTCTCTAACTGTTTGATAATCTCTGCCTTTATTTCCTCTTTCATTTTTCTCCTTTATAATTGTTGTTTTTTAATATTTTAACATCGGCTTTTTTGGAAATTGAAAAAG
>JALTAS010000161.1 GCA_027058925.1 Persephonella sp. | reverse complement strand
ACATATAATAGGTCTATTAAAACCTACAGAAGGTCAAATAATTATTGATCAAACAGATATAACAAAACTCTCAAAAAGGGAACTTATCAATTTCAGAAAAAAAATGGGTTATCTGTTTCAGGAAGGTGCTCTGTTTGATAGTCTTAAGGTCTGGGAGAATGTTGGTTTTTACTTTCTTGAAAATACAGATACCCCCCAGAAAGAAATATACAGACTTGCTCAGGAAAAGTTATCCCTCGTAGGCCTTAAAGGGATAGAGGAGTTGTATCCTTCACAGCTTTCCGGTGGAATGAGAAAAAGGGTTTCCCTTGCAAGAGCCATATCAACAAACCCTGAAATAATTCTTTACGATGAGCCCACATCAGGACTTGACCCTGTTACAAGCGCTATGATTGATAATCTTATCCTCAATCTTAGAGATACTTTAGGTGTAACATCCATAGTTGTTACCCATGATCTTGACAGTGCATTCAGCATAGGAGATAGGATCGCAATGATACATAAAGGTGTTATATATGCTATAGGAACACCTGAAGAGATAAAAAATAACCCTGATCCTATCGTCCAGCAGTTCATAAACAGAAAAGCAGAGGGACCAATAACGGAAGAACTGTTCAAAGAGATGCATTCTGAGAAAAGCTGAAAATGATATAATAATGACCTAACAATTTCAGGAGGAAAATCTGTTTTGGGTTTATGCAAGTGGGAAGGGATAATAAAAGCTTACAGAGAGTTTTTACCTGTAACACAAAAAACCCCCATCGTAACTTTATGTGAAGGAAATACACCCCTTATTAACGCTCCAAATCTTTCTAAAAGAATAGCTCCTGATAAAAACTTAAGAATATATCTCAAGTATGAAGGGCTTAATCCGACAGGCTCATTTAAAGACAGAGGAATGACACTTGCTATATCAAAAGCAAAGGAAAGCGGAAAAACAGCTGTAATTTGTGCATCTACAGGAAACACATCTGCTTCGGCAGCTGCTTATGCAGCCAGAGCTGGGATGGATGCTTATGTTATTCTTCCGAAAGGGGCTGTTGCTTTAGGTAAACTGTCGCAGGCTATGGTTTATGGAGCAAAAATAATAGCTCTGATGGGAAATTTTGATGATGCCCTCAGTATTGTAAGGGAAATAGGAGAAAAATACCCTGTTGAGGTTGTCAACTCTGTCAACCCTTACAGAATAGAAGGACAGAAAACAGCATCTTTTGAGGTGGTTGATGCACTTGGAGATGCTCCTGACTTTCATTTCATACCTGTCGGAAATGCAGGAAATATAACCGCCTACTGGAAAGGGTATAAGGAGTACTACAAAGCAGGTAAAGCAACAAAGCTACCAAGAATGATAGGATGGCAGGCAGAAGGTGCAGCGCCTATTGTTAAAGGTTTTCCAATAAAAAATCCACAAACGATAGCAACAGCCATAAAGATAGGAAATCCTTACAGTTGGCAACCAGCCCTACAGGCAGCCAGAGAGAGCAATGGATTTATTGATGCTGTTTCAGACGAGGAGATACTGGAAGCTTACAGACTTGTGGCATCATCCGAGGGCGTTTTCTGCGAACCTGCTTCAGCGGCATCTATCGCAGGGGTTATAAAAGCTTACAGAAGAGGCCTATTCAAAGGAAATGAAACTGTAGTATGCACCCTGACCGGAAACGGCCTTAAAGACCCTGACACTGTCATTAAAGCAAGCGAAAAGCCTGTGGAGATGCCTCCTGATCTAAATGAAATAGCAAGATATCTGGGATTATGAATATAGCTGTTGTAGGTCTTGGGGCTCTCGGAATAGCTTTTGCAACTTTTCTTAAAAAATCTGGAAACACAGTTTTTGGAATAACTAAAGAAAAATACTTAAAAAATTTTGAGAAAAACACAGTCAGGGTAAAAGGTATATGGGGAAGTCATAAAGCAAAACTTGATGGTGTTTATAGCGATCCCTCTCAAATAAAAGAAAGAATAGACCTTGTTATACTGACGGTAAAATCATACGACACAGAAAAGGCCCTGAAGCAGATAAAACCTATAGTTGGAAGAGAGACTTTAATACTGATAGCACAAAATGGATACGGAAATTACGAAAAAGCTGTTGAGAGTTTTAAGAAGGAAAAGGTTCTGCTATCACGGGTTATATTCGGATCAAAAGTGATAGATAAAAACAGTGTTGAGATTACTGTAAACGCAGATGATGTAAGAATTGGCGATCCTTCCAGAACAATTCCTGAAAAAAAGGTTCTTGAAATTGTTGAAACAATAAAAAGAAGCGGAATTCCTGCATCTTTTGCCCCTGATGTTTACCAGATACTGTGGGATAAAATCCTTTATAACTGTGCATTAAATCCTCTTGGGGCTTTGCTTGAGTGCAGCTATGGTGATCTTGCAGAAAATAAATACACCCGTCAGATTATGGAAAGTATAATAA
>JALTAS010000160.1 GCA_027058925.1 Persephonella sp. | reverse complement strand
AATGCTCCCTTTACCATAACAGAAGGTTTTGAAAATATAAAGGCATTTCTCCTTCTTTCAGAAAGGCTTGGAAGTTTCCTGACCCAGTATGCAGGGGGAAACTTTAAAGAGCTTAATGTTGAGGTGAGAGGATCAATCTCTGAGCATATTAAACCTATAACAGCATACATACTGAAAGGTTTCCTTGAGCCTATACTTGATAGACCTGTAAACATAATTAATGCACCATTTTTGGCAAAGGAAAGGGGAATAAACATTGTAGAATCTTCAAGGGAAGAGGGTCTTGTATTTAAGGATTTTATCAAAATAACAGCTATTGAGAACGGCAAAGAACACATAGTCGGTGGGACAGCGTTTTACGGACAGATTCCTAAAATAATGCTTGTGGATGGATACTGGATAGATATAGACCCTGAAGGTGTTATTCTTATGTTTGAAAACAAGGATGTTCCAGGAGTGATAGCAAAGGTAGGTGAGGTGCTGGCGAGACACAGAATAAATATAGCAGGTTTCAGGCTTGGAAGACTTGAAAAGGGGAAAATAGCCCTTGGTGCGCTTCAGCTGGATGAGAAAGTTAATGAGGCCATCCTTGAAGAGATTCATGACATACCTGAGATACTAAAAGCTAAACAGATAATATTAGGAGGTTAGAGGTGTCTGGAAAGAAGATAAAGATAGCCATTGCAGGGGTTGGAAACTGTGCAAGTGCATTGATACAGGGTATTTATTATTACAAAGAAAAGCAAAATATTGAAGCAAGCGGTCTTATGCATGAGGATATAGGTGGTTATAAACCTTGGGATATTGAAGTTGTTGCAGCATGGGATATTGATGAAAGAAAGGTGGGATATGATATATCTGAAGCTATATTTAACCCTCCAAACTGTACAACGGTGTTTTACAGAGATATTCCAAAAACAGGTGTTAAGGTAAGAAAAGGAAAGGTTCTTGATGGATTTCCTGAGCATATGAAAAACTACCCTCCTGAAAATGCGTTTGTTCTCTCGGATGCGAGAGAGGACAGCGTTGATACAGTTGCAAAAGTTCTAATGGAAAGCGGAGCTGATATTCTTATAAACTATGTTCCTGTTGGTTCAGAAAAAGCAGCAAGATATTATGCAGAAGCCTGTCTAAAAGCAGGTGTTGCTTTTATAAATTGCATGCCAACATTTATAGTCTCAGATGACGAGTGGGCTAAAAAATTTGAATCTGAAGGGATTCCAGCTGTAGGAGATGATATTAAATCACAGGTAGGAGCAACAATAACCCACAGGGTTTTAACCCAGCTTCTTTTAGATAGAGGTGTAAAAATAGACAGGACTTACCAGCTTAATGTGGGCGGAAACACAGACTTTCTTAATATGCTTGAAAGAAGCAGGCTCTCAACAAAGAAAAAATCAAAAACGGAGGCTGTTTCGTCTTTAATACCTTACGGGATGGATCCAAGAAATATACATATAGGACCTTCAGATTATGTACCGTGGCTGAAGGATAAAAAAGTGGCTTTTATAAGACTGGAAGGAAGGCTTTTTGGGGATGTTCCAATGCATATAGAGCTCAGGCTTGATGTTGAAGACTCACCTAACAGCGCAGGTGTGGCTATTGATGCGATAAGGTGTGCCAAGCTTGCACAGGATAGGGGTATTGGGGGACCTCTGTACTCTATATCTGCATACACAATGAAACACCCTCCTATCCAGTATAAAGACTGGCAGGCAAGAGAAATGGTTGAAGAATTTATAGCAGGTATCCGAGAAAGATAGTATAAAAAATTTAGGAGGGCCTCTATGAAGAAAATAATTGTTTTGGCTTCAGCAGGAATTATTTCGTTTTCAGCTTACGCTGTTCCAGGGGTAGATGGGGAGATATCAGCAGGATACATAAAACAGGATATTAGTGGATGGGTAAAATACAAAGGGAACGAAGCAGATGTTGATAATGATCTGAAAATCCGTTCTGAAAACTCATTTTTTGTGAGAGCAAAACTTGAGCATCCTATTCCTATTCTACCTAATATAAAGCTTATGTACGAAAGAATGAGATTTTCAGGAGATGGAAGGGTTCAAAGAAGTTACACATTTGGTAATGTAACTGTTAATGTAAACGATAGAGTACAGACAAAACTTGATCTTGACCATTATGATCTTGTTCTTTTTTATAATCTGCCTTTTATAAATATGCTTCAGGTTGTTGATGGGGAAATTGGTCTGAACATAAGATTTATAGATTTTTACGGAAAAGTTAGGGATGTTGATCAAAATAAAGAAGACTCAACATCATTTCTTGCACCAATCCCTATGCTTCATGGATCAATTGAGATAAAACCTGTTGATCTTTTTTCTTTTCTGATTGAAGCAAATGGTATAGCCTATCAGGGGCATCATTATTATGATATAACAGGAGAACTTAGAATAAAACCGTTTAGAACACCTATAGCCG
>JALTAS010000159.1 GCA_027058925.1 Persephonella sp. | reverse complement strand
ATTATAAACTACCTATTTTAGATAGCTATTATTATAATAACACTATCTTTTTGAGATGTCAATAAAAAAACCTCACAGGGAAATAAAAGTTACTAAAAATAATGTTCTGTAATATCTAACACATTTTATAAAAAACCTGGTTCAAAGCTCGTCAAAGAGTGCTTACATTTTATGAATTAGAGTATTTGCAATAAATTTAATTGAGATGATCAATAGAAACCTATCTTTTGCTTATTTTATCTTTTTCAATATTTCCGGAAGTTTATAGATATAAAACAGAATTTTTTTCCATTTTGACCATTCTATAGCCTGAAAGCCTGAACCATATACCTTGTTTGGTTCAAGATCTCTGCCAACCCCAGACTTTGCAGTAACGATAACATTATCTCCTATTGTTATATGGTCAGCAACGCCAACTTGACCAGCCAGAATAACATTATTTCCTATCTTACTGCTTCCTGCTATCCCAACCTGAGAAACAAGTATCGTGTTCTCTCCGATCTGACAGTTGTGGGCTATCATCACAAGGTTATCTATCTTTGTTCCGCTTTTTATGATCGTTTCATCAACCATAGCTCTATCTATAGTTGTGTTTGCTCCTATCTCAACATCATCCTGTATAACCACTCTGCCTATATGTTTTATTTTTTTATGTTTTCCATCTTCCTGATAATAACCAAAACCGTCAGATGCAATAACTGATCCTGAATGGATTGTCACATTTTTTCCTATAACTGTGTCCCTGTATATAACAACATTTGGGTATATTATGCTGTTTTCACCTATTTTTGTATTTTTTCCTATGTAGCAGTGGGGGTATATCTTGACTCCGTCTTTGATCTCAACATTTTCTTCAATTACTGTAAAGTCTCCGATATAAACGTCTTTTCCTATTTTTGCACTTTTTGATATTTTTGCATTTTCTGATATTCCTGTTTTTTCTTCTTCAGGGAACATTATCTCAATAAGTTTATAAAAAACTACCTGTGGATTTTTAACAACAACCTGGGGTATCTGTTTATCTATCTTTTCAAATGTCAAAACAGCTGAAGCTGATGTTTTTTCAATCTCTTTTAGATGTTTTTTATCAGCAACAAATGTTAGATCACCCTCTTTTGCAGATGATATACTTTTAAGACCTTTTATATCTATATTCCCATCTGTGTTCAGAAGCTGTCCGTTAAACCTTTCAGCTATCTCTGAAAGCTTCATCATTTTTCCTTATCAAGCCTTTTTAAGATCTCATCTGTTATGTCTATACTATTATCAAAATAGATCACTCCTCCAATAGCACCACCTACAAAAACAAGATCAATATTTTTTTCTTTTGCATATTTTTCTGTAATTTTTCTTATCCGGATAATAAGCTCCCTTTCTGCTTTTGCCTTCATCTGTGAAAGTTCTTTTTCTGCTTCCTGCTGGATTTTTTGAGCTTTAGACTTGAGATCAGCAAGCTCTTTTCTTTTTTTCTTTTTTGCTTCTTCGCTTAGAACAGGACTTTCAAGCTGTTTTTCAATAGAAGATATTTTTTTGTCTATCTCATCAAGTTTTTTCTGGTAATATTCTACCTTGCTTTTTATTTCTTTTTTGAACGCCTGTCCTTTTTTTGACTGGTTCATTACTTTCTGAACATCAACATATGCTATGTTTTGAGCTAATACTGTGTTTGTCAGTATTAATAAACCTACAAAGAATAGAAAAAATCTTTTCATTGTTAACCTCCATTTTAAAAGAAAGTTCCAAGAACAAACCCTATTCTTGAACCGCTTACCCCTTCAGGTGGGTTTATAACTTTTCCATAATATATATCTATAGGTGCCATTGGTGTTACTATCTTTAAACCGGCTCCAACAGAATAATACAGATCTTTAAATGGACTTCCTGAGTTGTACCCTTTTCCCATATCTGTAAAGACGTATCCCCACAGGAATCTTTTTGCTATAGGGTGTGAAGCCTGAAAATTGAAAACTATCTGCTGTTTTGAACCTATTGGGTCTTTGTTCTGGTCGTAAGGTCCTGCCATACCGTAATCAAATCCTCTTATGGAGAAATCGCCACCTACAAAGAAGTATTCATCAAGAGGTATTTTATTATTCATCTTTTCTACTATTCCATATCTTCCTTTAAAAGATAAAACCCAGTCGGTGTAAAAAAGTTTGTCAGGTATGAACTTTGAGTAACTGAAGTATGTTTTGTAAAAACCTCTTGTTCCGTATCCCACCTTGAAAGTTATGCTGAAGTTGCTTCCTCTTGTTGGAAGTATCGGGTTGTCAACATCTGATCTTGAAAAGTTAAGAAAAGTTGAAACAAGGCTGTATGATCCTGCCTGATCTTTTATTCTCTGTGGTGCATCTTCTGTTATATCTTTATACTTACCTTTTTCAATTGTTATTCCTGTTCCTACTCTCCAGTATTCTGATATCTCCCACGAAAGCGTAGGTGAGAA
>JALTAS010000158.1 GCA_027058925.1 Persephonella sp. | reverse complement strand
GAATCTATTTTCTGGCTTCTTGGTGTTGAGAATGTCAATCCTGTTTTGTTAATCAGGTATTACAATGGAGATGATATTATCTACTACATATTTGAGCTGTTCAGACAGGCTCAGGACGAAGGGTTCCAAACAGAAAAATTTATAAAAGGAATGAAAGCTTTTCTAAAAAAACTGTTCAGGTATCCATATATATCAAAAGGACATTTAAACCAGAAAACCCTGGATAAACCTGTAAAGCTTTTTTACAGTGAAGATGCCAGATTTGATGCTGATTATTTTTATTTCACACAGAGGTACGACAGATATCTTGATATGCAAGATCTTATTAAGGATAAAGATGAAGAGATATCTTTGAAAAATCTGCTTTCAAAATACTATCTAAATCAGATAAACAAAGAAGAGCTTACAGGTTGGCTGGCTTTGTCCAAATCAAATGAAGGTAAATTCCTGTACCATCTTCTAACAAACTCCCTTGGATCTCTTCCTCAGGAGAATCCTTATAAAGCTGTGGCAGACCTCTATACTCTGAAAACCTCACATCAGGATATAATTAATAAAATAGGAGAGGAAGGGATTTATACACTTATAATGAGGATATTAGGCTTTTATCCTTATGATAAAACATTGATAAACCTTGCTGATCTGAGGTTTGAGATATGAATGAGCTTTTAAAAAAAGCAGAAGAGGAACTTTTTCAGGTTGAGGAGCTTTTAGAAGTTGAGTTTTGCGATGATGGTCTTGTTTTTTACCACCTTCAAAATGCTGTTTCTTTTCTTCTGAAAGCTCTTGCACAGGAGTACAAGGTAAAGATAGAAGACGAAGACGGAATATCAGACATAATCGGAAAGCTGAGCGAAAAAACAACAATAAAATTCCCTGAATGGATAGACCAGATTATTGAGCTTGAGGATATATCGTCATCTGACGGCTGCGGTGCAACGATATGTTATGAAATAGATATGTACGGAGACATAATATATGCTGTTTACCAGCTTAAAGAGTTTGTTAAATCACAGGTGGAGAAATGAAACTTCTGACAGCCAGAGAGATGGCTTTCGCTGATGAAAACACCATAAAACTAACAGGTATCCCATCTCTTGTTTTGATGGAAAATGCCGGAAGAACTGCATCTCAGATAATACTTGATAAATTAGATTTTAAATCTGCTGTTGTTGTTGCAGGAACTGGAAACAATGGAGGAGACGGGCTTGTTATCGCAAGATATCTCCTTCTTGCAGGGAAAGATGTGAAGGTCTTTATACTCTCTGACTCCACAAAAAAACTTTCTGAAGACAACAAAAAAAATCTTGAGATATATGAAACATTTGGAGGATCTGTAAGCCTGATAGGAGAGGATAAGCTTAGAAAGCTGATAGCACCTCTGAAAGAGGCAGACATTACCATTGATGCTATCTTCGGGACAGGATTTTCTCCACCTGTTAGAGGATACAGGGAAAAAGCGATACACCTGATAAACAGATATTCTAAAAAGGTTGTTGCTGTTGACATTCCTTCAGGTTTATCAACAGATACAGGGAAGATTGAGGGAATACACACAAAAGCAGATATAACAGTAACATTTGCTTATCCAAAGCCTGCCCACATACTTTATCCTGCCTGTGAGTATTGTGGAGATGTGTATGTTGTTGACATATCAATAGACAGACAGTATCTGAAGGCGATAAACAGGTATCTTCTTGAACCGTTAGATATAAAACTGCCTGTAAGGAAGAAAAACAGCCACAAATACACATACGGACATCTTCTTGTTATTGGAGGCTCTAAGGGGAAAACAGGAGCCGTTATTATGGCTTCAAAATCTGCAACAGCCTCAGGATCAGGGCTTGTTACTGCTGTAGTTCCTGAAGAGCTTGACATCATATTTGAAAGTGCCCTTGTTGAGGAGATGACCATTCCTGTCCACAGCAAAGACGGTATGTTTGGGAGAAAATCTGTGAGGCAGATAAGACAGATTATAAAAAACGGTAAGTTCACATCTATTGTCGCCGGAATGGGAATGTCTATTAATCAACATACAACTGAGCTGATCAGAGAGCTTCTAAAGGCAAAAATGCCCCTTGTTATTGATGCAGATGGAATTAATAATCTTTCTCTTATTGATAACTTTAAACAGCTTCTGAAAAAAAGGAAACACCCGACTGTGCTTACCCCTCACATAGGAGAGATGTCAAGGTTAACAGGCATAAAAACAAAAGAGATATTAGACAATATGGAGGAAGTGGCAAAAGGATTCTCAGAAGAAACAGGGGTTTACACAGTTCTAAAAGGTTCCAGAACGGTTATCTCAACACCTGATGGAAAAGTGTTCTACTCAATAAGGGGAAATGAGGGAATGGCAACAGCAGGAACAGGTGATGTGCTGAGCGGTATAATCGGAACAATGGTTTATAGGCTTGGAGCAGAAGAAGGGGTAAAGACAGGTGTTTATCTCCACGGGCTTTCTGGAGACATCGCATCAAGGTTTATAAATGTTGAAAGTATGAAAGCAACAGACCTTATAAGATTTATTCCTGATGGGTTAGATCTTTTAAAATCTTACAGAAAATCTTACTCCTTTTATTACCATATAGATCCTATAAAAGACCTAATCTGTTCTTATCCTGAATGATCTAACAAGAAGAACAATTATCAGAACTTCTACCACAAGAAGAACAAAATGGATGTCATAAACCTTCTCCTGATTTGCCTTTATCATAAAAAATATATCAATACTTCTGTAAAAAATGAAGGACACAACAAGCCCAAGAAGATAACCAGCCTGCTTGTACATATCAACAAGGGATAAAAGTCTCTTTTTTCTCAGAAAAATGGTTTCAGTTCTAACAAGATACGAGCCAAAAACAAATGTAAGCTGGTATCCTGCATAAACAAAAAGGGCTGTTGAGTATGTATAAGGTCTGATAAGAAAGTAAGAAACCAAAACAAGAATAACAAGCTCAACGAAAAGGGCTATAAAAAAAAATATCCTGAGGGTCATAAGTCTTTCATAAAACTTTGCCACTATAAGCATTCCGATAGCAAGAAGAACACCCCCCACAGAATAAATGGAAGGTTTTAAAGGAGCATATATTGTAAATATCGAGCCTATAGACAACCCTGTAAAAAGAGAATTAAAAAATTTGTACCAGAAATATCTCCTTGGATATAAGCGGGTTATCCTCATCTATCACCATTTAATCTGCATTCCTGCGTATAAACTCCTGCCTTCAGTGGCATAACCGTTAACAGTCTGGTAATACTTATCTGTAATGTTGTTTATCTTAACATAAGCAAGGAGGTTTTTATTAATACTGAAGTTTGCAAAACTGTTTATCACAGTGTAGTAACCTGTCTGGGCGTTGTTAGTATCCTTTCTTTTCCCAACATAAACACCTGAAAAACCTATATTAACCATCTCATCTGGATACCATATAAAATCAAATCCTAACTGGTTCAGGGCTCTTCTTGGAAGCTTTTTTCCCTGGGGATCCTCGCTGTCAAGATAGGTATAATTAATTCTTATGTAGCTTTTTACTGAAGGTATAAATTTTGAGTAAGATGCATCAATGCCTTTTATCTTTGTTTTGCCTGTCAGGTTTACATACCTTCCTGTCAAAAAGTCGTAATCTATTTTATCCCTGAATGAATATCTAAAATAAGTAATATTAAACCCCTTAAACCCTGTCCCGATATCCCACTGTCTTGAGTTTTCAGGTTTCAGACTCTGATTGCCCCACCATGGGTTGTAAAGCTGATCAATAGTAGGTATGTTGTATCCTGTCCCCCAGTTTGTAAAAACGAAAATATCTTTTTTAACAAAAAACTTTCCTCCTAACTTCCATGTTGTTTTGTCTTTGAATGAGGAGTAGCTGTCATGTCTGATAGACTGGGAAAGGACAATATTTTTTACAGTATAAACATTTGTGAAAAAATACCCGTTGTTGTGGTATCTCCTGTTCAAAACCGTTCCACCTGATGTATTCTGAACAAAATCCTGCCTTGAAAAACCAAAATTAACAAAACCTGCTGAATAGTCAAACCTGTCTTTCAGGCTGTATTCTGTGTATTTTCCTTCATAACCGTTATACTGGGATCTTTTAAACTCAGATTTTGAAAAAAATGCTGTTATTTTGTTGTTTTTTATCTTTTTGTCGTATTGGAGCTTGTAAAATCTCTGTGAGTAATGGTTAAAGTACTGTGAAACGCCCCAGCCAAAAGGATTATCGTAATCTTCAGCATCAACACCTGCTGCAGCATCATAATGTATAACAGCATCAATGCTTTTTATGACTGTCTCAAATCTGTCATTTTGTGTGATATTCCAGCCCATCTTAAAATTTAGAGTATCGTTCCTGTAAGGATCTCTTTCCCAGCCTAATTCATCCCATCTTTTTCCATAATCTGGATCTGATTTTTTAGGCTCTGCAGCAGAAAACCCTGATGTTTTAAGCCAGTGGTACCCAAGAAGCATATCTATTTTTTCATTTGCAAATGATATAGTAAAACCTGCCTTTTTAGTGTTGTAATCTCCTACAAGACCCTTCAGTTTGATATGGAAACCTTCCACTGGTTTTTCTGTAACCAGATTAATAACACCCCCGACAGCATCAGCTCCCCAGACGCCAGACTGCACCCCTTTTATCACCTCAATCTGCTGGATATCATCAAGAAGCAGAAGCTCATAGGCAGGTGATATGTTAGGGGTTGTAAAATCATTTATTCTTATTCCGTCAATAAACATAACTGTTCTTTTTGGGTCTGTTCCCCACAGATAAAGGGATACTGTCTGACCAAATCCACCTGTTGATGAATAATAAAAACCATTCCTGTTAAAAATAATATCCTTTATGTCAAATGGGTGTTTTTCATCGACCTCTTCATTTGTCACAATATCAGATGGGGATGTTACCTTTGATATCTCAGACTGTGTTCCATATCCAGACTCAATGGAAATACCTTCAAGACTGTATCCAAAAGCAGGTATAACGAGAAGAGCAGAAAGTAAAACATTTTTCATACCCTAACCTCCTTAATGCTAATGCAAATATTTTGCATTTATTATACAACTTTTGTTTGACAAAATCCTTCTGTGGATATAAGCTTTTGAAAAGACAAGTTAATAATCATCTAATAATAGGGGAGGGGACAATGGGTGAAACTATCAGTGTACTGTATGACTATGCTGTTGATTATGGGATCAGACTGATCGGTGCTGTTGTTGTTCTTATAGTAGGTAGATTTATCGCTGTTAAGCTGACAAATCTCACAAGAAGATTTATGGAATCAAGGAAATGGGACATCACATTATCAAAATTCCTTGGAGACCTTGTATATGTTGGGCTGATTATACTCGTTGTTGTTGCAGCATTAGGCACACTGGGGGTGGAAACATCCTCTTTTGTTGCCATATTAGGTGCGATTACTCTGGCTGTAGGTTTTGCCCTTAAAGATCAGCTTTCAAATTTTGGTGCAGGGGCATTAATACTGATGTTCAGGCCTTTTGAAGTTGGACATTTCATAGAAGCAGGAGGTGTTTCCGGCGTCGTTGAGGAGATAGGAATTTTTAACACAAAGATGAAAACCGGGGACAATAGACTGATATATCTGCCGAATTCTTCCATAATAGGAGGAAGCATCACAAACTACTCTGCAAAAGACACAAGAAGGATTGATCTTGTTATTGGCGTTAGCTATGAGGATGATTTTCAGAAAGTAAAAAAAGAGCTGTGGGATATTCTTAATGATAATGAAAGGATTTTGAAAGATCCCCAGCCAACTGTTGCTGTTTCTGAACTTGCAGACAGTAGCGTGAATTTTGTTGTGCGTCCATGGGTCAGATCCTCAGATTACTGGCCTACATACTTTGATCTTCTTGAGAAGATAAAAACAAGATTTGATGAAGTAGGGATCTCAATACCATATCCCCAGATGGATATTCACCTTAAAAAAGAGTCTTAAAATATAATAAAACAATAAATAGGAGGAGTTATGAAAAAAAAGCTTTTTGTGTACGGTCTGACAGTTCTTGCAGTATCAAACTCTTTCGCACAGGAAGAAAAAGCAGAATGGAAAACACATGGAGAGCTTTCTTATGTTAAAACATCAGGAAATTCTGATACAGAGACATTTGCCACAAAAATAGAAACAAACTGGAAAAAAACTGTGAACAGACTGCTTGGAAAGGGTGAGTTTTTATACGGAAAAACAGACAACAAAGAAAACACAAACAAGCTTTATCTGTTAGGTAGATGGGAAAGACTGCTGAATGAAAGACTGTTTGGATTTGTTCAGGCTGATTATCTTAAGGATAAGTTCTCAGGCTACAACTATAAAACAATATGGTCTGCAGGTTTAGGTTATGACATAGTCAAGACTGAAAAACATACCCTTAAAGGGCTTGTTTCTTTAGGTTACACATTCTCAGATTATAAAGACGGCAAGAACAAGGATTACACTACCGGATCTGCTGAGTTTGATTATAAATGGAAGATAAGAGAAAATCTTACATTTAAACAGCTTCTCAGATACGACACAAATTTAGAGGACACGAATGTTTTTTTTATAAAGTCTGATTCTTCTATTGCTGTTAAAATAAACGCACATTTTTCAATGGGCATAGGCTACAAAGTGGCTTACCAGAACAAACCTCCATCACCTGATATAAAAAAGACAGACACAACCTTTCTAACATCACTGATTGTTGACTTTTAGGGGAAAACCCCCTTTTTTCTATCTGGAAACAAGAAGTTTTTTTGCTTTCTGAGCGACATTTTCAGGAGTGAAGCCAAACCTTTCCATAAGCTCGCCTCCCGGAGCTGAAGCACCAAAACCTTCCATACCTATAACAACGCCTCTATCACCTACTATCTCTTTCCATCCCAGAGATGAACCAGCTTCAACGGCAACCTTTGGTAGATCCTCAGGAAGAACTTCCTTTTTATAATCATCAGGCTGTCTGAAGAAAAGCTCCCATGACGGCATAGAGACAACTCTTACCTTAACTCCTTCTTTCTCAAGTATATCTTTAGCCCCAAGGCATACATGAACCTCAGAACCTGTTCCTATCAAAATAAGATCAGGATTTTCAGCATCTTCAAGTATGTAGGCACCTTTCTGAACACCTTCTGATATTGGATACTTCTCAGGATCAAGTACAGGAACATTCTGCCTTGTTAAAACAAGTAGAACAGGCTTTTTCTCCCTTAGAGCTATCTTCCAGGCCTCAACAGTTTCATTTGCATCTGCAGGTCTTATAACGATCAGATCAGGCATTACCCTGAAGCTCATAAGATGTTCAACAGGCTGGTGTGTTGGACCATCCTCACCTACACCGATGCTGTCGTGTGTATAGACGAATGTTGAGTGTATGCCCATAAGGGCAGCAAGCCTTACAGATGCCCTCATATAATCAGAAAATACAAAAAATGTGGCACCAAATGGTATAATCCCACCGTGAAGAGCCATTCCGTTTACTGCAGAACCCATAGCATGCTCTCTTATTCCAAAATGGATATTTCTTCCTGAAGGTGTATCACAGTAAAATTCACCTTTTCCTTTAAGGAAAACTTTATTTGAGTGGGCAAGGTCAGCAGAACCACCTATAAGGTTTGGCACTTTATCTGCAAGGACGTTAAGTGTCTCTCCAGATGCTGATCTTGTTGCTATCTTTTTTGATGTGTCTGTATAAACAGGAAGCTCTTTATCCCAATCTTCTGGAAGTTCTCCTTTTACAAACCTTTCAAACTCCTCTGCAAGTTCAGGATACTTTTTTTTGTATTCATCAAAGAGATCATTCCAGTTTTTTTCAAGCGTTATCCCTCTCTCTACAGCCTTTCTGAAATGGTTGAGGGCTTCTTCAGGTATGTAGAACATCTTATCTTCAGGAAATCCAAGAGCTTTTTTAGTTTCCCGTGCTTCTTCTTCTGATAAAGGAGCTCCATGAACGGCAGGATTATCCTGTTTTGGTGAATGCCACCCTATATGTGTTCTTATCCTTATTAATGATGGTTTTTCTTTTTCATCCTGGGCGGCCTTTATCGCTCCATATATAGCATCAAGATCCTCACCATCAGGAACTGTTATCACATGCCAGCCGTGAGCTTTAAACCTGAGCTCTATATCCTCAGTCCAAGTTATATCTGTTGGACCATCTATTGTTATGCGGTTATCATCATAAAGGTAGATAAGTTTGCCAAGCTTCAGCCTGCCTGCAAGGGCAGCAGCCTCAGATGAGATCCCTTCCATAAGATCTCCGTCAGAAACTATAGCATAAGTGTAGTGATCAACTATATTAAATCCATCTCTGTTAAAGTAGTTTGAAAGGAAACATTCTGCAATTGCCATTCCAACACCCATACCAAAACCCTGACCTAACGGTCCTGTTGTTGCTTCAACTCCGGGAGTGTGCCTGTATTCAGGATGACCGGGTGTCTTACTTCCCCACTGTCTGAACCTTTTTAGCTCTTCAAGGGAAAGATCATAACCGTAAAGGTGAAGAAGTGAGTAAAGCATAGCAGAAGCATGTCCTGCAGAAAGAATAAATCTGTCCCTGTTAAACCAGTTCGGATTTTTAGGGTTGTGTCTCAAAAATTTATCCCACAGAACATAAGCCATAGGAGACGCACCTAAAGGCATTCCCGGGTGTCCTGACTTTGCTGTCTGGATCTGATCAAGTGATAAAACCCGTATTGTATTGATACACAGCCAGTCAATATTTTCCATCTAATTTCCCACCTCAAAAATTTTTATTCAAGAAATTATTTTAAACCTTCAGATCAGATTAATAAAATGAAATTTATCATTTATTTGAGGATATGATCTCTCCCCAGTTTCCAGCTATTGAGGGCTTTTTGACTGATTTTTTGAGTATATCAAGAAACTTTTTTCTGCTTATATCTACAGCACCAAATCTGGCAATATGTGGAGTTGACTGCTGGCAATCAATCATATCAAAATTCCATCTTTTTAATCTTTCAACAAGATAAACAAAACCAACCTTTGAAGCATTTGAAACTGTATGGAACATTGATTCTCCAAAAAATGTTCTTCCTATACTCACCCCATAAAGACCTCCAACAAGTTTTCCATCAAGATAAACCTCAACGCTATGGGCATAACTAAGTCTGTGAAGACGAATATACGCATCAATCATCTCAGGGGTTATCCATGTCCCTTTCTGTCCTTTTCTTTTAACAGACGAACACATTTTTATAACCGCTTCAAAATCCCTGTCAAAACTGACTGTAAATTTTTTCAGCACCTTTTTGAGACTTCTTGAAATCTTCAGATCTTGGGGAAATAAAACCATTCTGGGATCAGGAGACCACCACATGATCGGTTCTCCCTCAGAATACCACGGAAAAATCCCCAGAGAGTAAGCAAATAAAAGCCTTTCAGCTGAAAGGTCTCCCCCAAATGCAAGGGGAAAATCTGGAGGGGCGTTATAAGGGTCAGGAAACCATATATCTTTATCAAGCCATACCATCTCTAAAACCTTTGACTTATAAATGATCAACACCTATTATAATAGGCAAAAAAATTGCAGGGGGAATTATGATCCGTATATTGCTCTTTCTTTTTTCTCTTATAATCTTTACCTCCTGCTCACCAAAATACAAAATTGAGAAGATATAC
>JALTAS010000157.1 GCA_027058925.1 Persephonella sp. | reverse complement strand
AGAAAATAATTCCAAACATAAGTCCAAATACAATTATGGTTAATATTAGTTCAAATGTTTCATCCATAATTTTCACCTCAATATTGGTTTACCGTCTAATATTTTAGATTATTTTAAAAGTAAAAGTGACTAAAAATAAAAAAAGGGGCTTATAAGCCCCTAAGATAGTATTAGGTTTAGCAGAAGCACAGGGGAAATTCCCCTGCAAACTTTATTTAAAATGTTAATCCAGCTTCAACTCTGAATACTGTATTTGTTTTTTTTGAATAACCAACGACTGTTTCAGCTTTATTGTAGTCATAATAGAAAACTTCAGCTCTTAAGTATCCAGATTTGAAATTGTATGTTGGAGTAACTGCTAAGTCCCATCCTTTATTTCCATAAGCTCCAGAACCATTATCATCAAAAGATTCTACTCTTACAGGTAAAGATATATTCCCCATTTTTGGAGTTATATAAAATGCAACACCATATCCATTTTTATTTCTTCCAATTTGATAATCAAAGTTTACTGCTAAATCAAGGCTGTCAGTTGCAGATGTAGATAAGATTACATCAACAATATCAGATTCTTTAGGGTCATTTTTATCATAGTAAGAGACAACATAATCAGCAATTCCTAAAGAACCTATTGAACCAACAGACCATGCTCCATCATTTCCATCATCATTAACTTCACCAAATACATCAATTCCTTCTGCTACAGAGTAAGTTAATCTTGCTCCGCCATAGTAAACAGGCTGACCACCCCATATTCTTGCAATAGTTATGTTAGGGTTTGCATAAGTATTTGCAACTTCATATCCAACATTAGTAGCAAGTACACCTGCGTCTAAAGTTACACCTTCCATAGGAACGATACTTAAATATCCGTATTGGAAACCAAAGTTATCTCCAGTTGTTGAAGCTCCGTTAGAAGGTAAATACCCAAATGCTGAAGTAAATCCGATATCTCCAGTTTCAGCTGGTTTAGAAAGTTCTACTAAAAAGTTTGTTACTTCAAATCCTTCTGCTGTTGAATGAGCGTATTTGTATCCTGCAGAAAATCCACCGTGTACTTCTACAGGAAGTTTAAATGTTACTTCTGCAGCCGATACAGCTCCAGTTAAAATCCCTGCTGCTGCAAGTGTTCCTACTAATTTTTTCATGAATGCTACCTCCTTAAATTGAATTTTTAAACTGTGAATTATAGCATATTAATCAATTCATATAACCTTATAAATTAAATCCTCTTTCTCCGTGAGTCGCTTCATCAAGTCCCATTGTTTCAGTTTCTTCATCAACTCTTGCACCTCCAGTTAATGCAGATGTGATGAAGTATAGGATAGCAGTCATTATAGCTGTGTACACAATTGTAAATAATATAGATTCAACCTGAACAATTATCTGTCCTATTCTGTCTCCATTTTGAAGAGGTGAGCCGTCCCATGCAAGAGATTGAAGTGCAAAAAATCCAGTAGCTAAAGCACCCCATATGCCTGCAAGTCCATGAACACCAAAAGCATCTAAAGAATCATCATAGCCAAGAGCTTTTTTGAGTACGTATACACCAAACCATCCAACTACACCGGCTACAAGTCCGATAATTAAAGCTCCTCCTGCATTTACAAAACCTGCTGCCGGAGTAATTGCAACAAGACCAGCTATTGCACCTGAAGCTGCTCCAAGTAAAGTTGGTTTTTTAGCAGTAATCCATTCCATTACAACCCACGAAATAACAGCTGCAGCTGTTGCCAGGTTTGTAGTTAGAAGTGCCACACCTGCTACTTCATTTGCTCCAAATGCAGAACCTGCATTAAATCCAAACCAACCAAACCAGAGCAGTCCTGCTCCCAGTGCAGTTAAAACAACTGAAGAAGGTAAAATTGCTGTTTTTTTGTAATCTTTTCTTTTCCCAAGAAGTAATGCTAAAACAAGTCCTGTAACCCCTGCATTAATGTGAACAACTGTACCACCAGCAAAATCTAAAGCTCCTGCGTTAAATAAAAATCCGCCACCCCATACTGTATGGGCTATTGGAGCGTAAACAAATGTTATCCATAAAATAACAAAAATTACCCAGCTTATAAATTTCATTCTTTCTATAACTGCCCCAGCTGCAAGCGCAATAGTAATTGCTGCAAAAGTTGACTGGAATGTTGCAAATACCCATTCTGGATATGTTCCGCTTAATGCTTTATAATCAACACCGCTCATTAAAAACTTGCTTAGTCCACCAACTACTGCATTTAATCCTACACCTTCTGTAAATGCAAGAGAATAGCCCCATAAGAACCAAACTACTATAGCCACGGCATAAGCCATTAAAACCATCATTACTGTATTAACAATGTTCTTAAATCTTGTCATTCCGCCGTAGAATAATATAAGACCACCAACAGTCATTAAAACAACAAATGCTGTTGCTGTAATCATCCATGCAGTATCACCTGTATCAAGCTTAGCTTCTTCTGCAAAAGCTGCAAAAGGAAGCAAT
>JALTAS010000156.1 GCA_027058925.1 Persephonella sp. | reverse complement strand
TTTTTGTCGTATCAGAAAGGAAACTCAGAGAAAAATACAGACAGATTTACAATGCATTCGCCTCAAGATACCCAAATGTTCAGTTTGGGTGGTCATACAAAACGAACTACCTTCAGGCTGTATGTGCTGTTCTTCATCAGGAGGGTGCAATAGCAGAAGTTGTTTCTGCGTTTGAATACGAAAAGGCAAGAAAACTTGGAATAGAAGGGAAAGACATAATATTAAACGGTCCTTACAAGCCTGTTTCCATACTTGAGAAGGCTGCTGCTGAAGGTGCGATGATACATATAGACCATTTTGATGAGATTATTGATCTTGAAAAAGTCGCAGAAAAACTTGGCAAACAGATCAAGGTGGCAATCAGGTTAAACATGGACACAGGGA
Organism: Persephonella sp.; assembly: GCA_027058925.1. Taxonomy (GTDB): domain Bacteria; phylum Aquificota; class Aquificia; order Aquificales; family Hydrogenothermaceae; genus Persephonella_A. Next base: position 2,133 of record JALTAS010000156.1, on the reverse strand, counting down.
TACATCCCCAGTGGAGTAGATTTGGCTTTAATCTGGAAACAGGACAGGCAGTTGATGCTGTAAAAAGGATAAAGGCAGGTGATAAGCTAATTCTTAATGGTCTTCACTGTCATATAGGGACATTTATTCTTGAGCCGGAAGCCTATGGAAAGGAAGTAGAAAAAATGGTAAAGTTTGCATACGAGGTTGAGGACAACTTTGGATTTAAGATTGAGTACATAGATATTGGTGGTGGATTTCCTTCTAAAAATAAACTGAAAGGAACGTATCTACCACCTGATGTTTTAGTTCCATCGGTTGACGAATTTGCAGAAAAAATAACAGATGCCCTTTATTCAAACCTTAAACCCGGGGATTTCCCAAAACTAATACTGGAAACAGGTAGGGCTATTGTTGATGAGGCTGAATATCTGATAACCACAATATTCGCATCAAAAAGACTTCCAGATGGTAGAAAAGCTTATGTGGCAGATGCAGGAGTTAATATTCTGTTTACAGCATTCTGGTATAAGTTTAATATAGAGATTGATAGAGAAGTTCAGGGAACTAATGAGCCTGCTGTCATATACGGACCTTTATGTATGAATATTGATGTTTTAGATGAAGGTTCCCTCCTTCCGCCCCTTGAAAGGGGAACAAGACTGATATTTTCCCCAGTTGGTGCTTATAACAATACCCAGTGGATGCAGTTTATAGAATACAGACCAAATGTTGTGATGATTATGGAAGACGGAACGGTGGAGCTTATCAGGGAAAAGGAGGATCTTACAGACATAGAAAGGAGAGAAAGATCACCTGATAAATTAAAATTAAAATAAAGCAGGCACAGTTTAAATGGAAAATTCTTACAGATCACATATAAAAGCTGTTTTAAACAGTTATTCAGAAATATTTTTTGTAGAGAATTATATTGCAGGGGGGATTTTTCTTCTCTGCACTTTTATAAATCCTAATCTTGGTATAGCAGGGATTATAGCTTTCATTTCTGCTTACCTGTTTGCCAGGTTTTTGCGTATGGAAAAGGAATTTCTTTCTTCTGGTTTTTATACCTATAACCCACTGCTTGTGGGATTATCTATAGGATACCTCTTCAAGATTACACCTATCACGATATTTTTTACCATAACGGCTGGTATTCTCACCCTTATTTTTTCTGTGATGCTTTATAGTATTTTTTCATACTATCTTAGACTTCCAATTTTCAGCTTACCTTTTGTTATCATAAGCTCAACAATTTATCTATCTGTATCAAACTACTCAAACCTTTTTGTTGAATCACTCTATCCCCACATAAATTTCAGCTTTTTAGAGAACTACATACCTATCTGGATTACAGGTTATCTTAAATCATTCGGGACTATTCTATTTTTACCTGATGTTTTTGTTGGTTTTCTTTTTGCATTAACAATATTTTTTATCTCAAGAATTTTATTTATGCTTTCTATTATCGGATATTATACAGGAACAATAGCAGCTGGATTTCTAACAGGATCTTTCTATCAGGCATTTTCAGATATAAGCCATTTTAACTTTATACTGATAGCAATGGTTTTGGGGGGTATTTTTCTCATTCCATCTATAAAATCATACTTTATTGCTGTTGTTGGGGTTGTGATCTCCACAATTGTTCTTTCGGCTGTAAAAACATTCTGGGCTTTTTACGGCATTTCTGCATTTACGCTACCGTTTAATTTTGTTTCTTTAACAATTTTGTATGTTCTGGGTATTTTGGGTTTTCCTTTAGTGGCAAGGGTGATAAGGAAAACCCCTGAAGAAACGCTGGATTTTTATTTGACAAACATTAACAGGTTCAAAGGTTATGAAAGAACACTTCACCTGCCTTTTTCCGGAAAATGGACTGTCTGGCAGGGATTTGACGGCAGGTGGACACATAAAGGAAGCTGGAGATATGCATACGATTTTGTTATAACTGATGACAATGGAAAAACTTACAGAAATGAAGGGCTAAATCTTGAGGATTACTACGCTTACAGAAAGCCTGTTCTATCTCCTGTAAGGGGAAGGGTTGTTAAGGTTATTTCCGACCTTCCTGATAATCCAATAGGTCAGGTTGATAAGGATAACAACTGGGGAAATCTAATTGTGATCCATGATGTTAGGGGTTTTTTTGTT
>JALTAS010000155.1 GCA_027058925.1 Persephonella sp. | reverse complement strand
CAAAGTAACAGCAAAAGGGAAGATAAAGTATTGGAAAGGTGGAATTTCCCACTACAACACAAAAAAATCAAGCAAAAGAAAGAGACAGGGAAGAAAGGCAAAGTATGTTCCGGAAAATCTGAAGCACAAAGTTGCTGCCTTGATTCCTAACGATGTATAAAGGAGGTAAGATAAATGAGAGTAAAAGGACCATCTTCAAAGAAACATAAGAAAAAGATCTTAAAGCTTGCTAAAGGATATTACGGGGCAAAGCATAGATCTTACAGAAGGGCAAAAGAACAGGTATTAAGATCCCTCCAGTATGAATACAGGGATAGAAGACTCAGAAAAAGGGATTTTAGAAAGCTGTGGATAACAAGGATCAATGCTGCTGCAAGATTAAACGGTCTGTCCTACAGCCAGTTTATACATGGGCTGAAGCTTGCAGGTATTGATCTGAACAGAAAAGTCCTTGCTGACATAGCTGTTACAGATCCTGAAGTGTTTACAAAACTTGCAGAAACAGCAAAATCAGCTCTTTCTCAGGGGTAAGGATTGAACCTGAAAGATCAGATTGAGAGCTTAGGAAAAGAAGCTGTTGAGCTTATTAAAAAGGTAGAAAGCCTTGATAAGCTAAACTCCTTAAGGGTGGAATATCTGGGAAAAAAAGGAAAGCTTAAAACTATCCTTAAAACTCTTGGAAAGCTTTCTCCTGAAGAAAGAAAGGAGATAGGACAGCTTGCAAACAGAATAAAAGAGCAGATAGAGGATCTTATAAAGGAAAAAGAAGTTCAGCTGAAAGAAAAAGCCCTTGAGGAAGAGTTAAAAAAGCACAAGATTGATATAACTCTTCCTTCTGCATGGATTGAGGCAGGAAGTTCACACCCTATTATTTCAACGCTTGTTGAGATATCTCAGATTTTCATCTCAATGGGTTTTTCTGTTGCAGAAGGTCCTGAGGTTGAAAAGGAAGAGTACAACTTTGATATGCTGAACATACCAAAAGACCACCCTGCAAGAGATATGCAGGACACTTTTTTCTTGAACAATGGAGATCTGCTGAGAACACATACATCACCTGTTCAGATAAGAACAATGCTGACAAGGAAGCCTCCTATAGCTGTTATTGCACCAGGAAGGGTTTACAGAAAAGATGCAGACCCGACCCATTCCCCCATGTTCCACCAGATTGAAGGGCTTCTTGTTGATACAGATGTGACATTCACGGACCTGAAAGGTATTCTTAAGATTTTCCTTGAGTCTGTGTTCGGAAAAAATGTTGGGATCAGGTTTAGACCAAGCTACTTCCCATTTACAGAACCTTCAGCAGAGGTTGACATAAGCTGTACTGTTTGTGGTGGTGAAGGGTGCAGGGTTTGCAAAGGAACAGGGTGGCTTGAGATACTTGGCTGTGGAATGGTTGATCCAAATGTTTTTGAAGCCGTTAGTATTGATCCGGAAAAATATACAGGATTTGCCTTTGGTCTCGGCATAGAAAGGATAGCCATGCTGAAATACAGAATTAATGATATAAGGCTACTATTTGAGAATGACATGAGGTTTAATCACCAGTTTAAGGGGATAAGATGAGAGTTCCTTACTCATGGATAAAGGAGTTTCTTGATATAGACATTCCTGCTGAAGATGTTGCACAGAGGCTCAACGAGACAGGTATAGAGACTGTTGTTGAGAAGTTCGGAAAAAAGGTGGAAAACTCTGTAGTTGTGAAGATAACATCTGTAAAAAAACATCCAGAGAGAGATAAACTCCTTATCTGTGAGGCAACAGACGGAAAGAGAAAGTATCAGGTTGTAACGGCTGCAAAAAATGTTTTTGAAGGTGCAAAGGTTATTCTTGCAAAAGTAGGTGCAAGAATAAAAGATCTGGTGATAAAGCCCGTGAAGTTTGGTTCTGTTTTATCGGAGGGAATGTTCCTCTCCCTTGAGGAACTGGGTATTTCTGAAAAGGCTGAAGGGATTTTCATACTTCCTGATGATGTAAAAGAAGGAGAAGACCCTAACAGACTGCTTGGTCTTGGGGAAGAGGACATTTTTGAGATAGAGATAACACCTAACAGGGGAGATGCCCTAAGCGTAAGAGGTCTTTCAAGGGAAATAGGGGCTGTTTTCGGGATAAAAAGAAAAGAAAAACTGCCTGTTGTTTCAATAGCCCAGGAGGAAATCCCTCAGATTGAGCTTCTGACAGAAAAGGCATACAGATACAGGGGCGTAATAATAAAAGGGGTAACCGTAAAACCTTCTCCCTTTGATATTCAGCTTAAGCTAATAAAATCAGGGCAAAACCCGATAAACAACATTGTTGACATAACAAACTACATTCTCCTTCAGGAAGGACAACCCCTCCATGCATTCGATCTAAAAAAGATAGAAGGCGGTATAAAAATCAGAAATGCTAAAAAGGGAGAAAAGATCATAACCCTTGATGGGGAAGAAAGATCTTTAAGACCTGAAGATATAGTTATTTCTGATAATAGCAAGGTGCTGGCTATAGCAGGGATTATAGGCGGTGAAAACAGTAAGGTTGATGAAAATACGACAGATATACTCCTTGAGGCTGCTGTTTTTGACAATATAAGCGTCAGAAAAACATCAAAAAGGCTTGCCCTCAGCACAGAATCATCTTACAGATTTGAAAGGGGGGTTGATATTGAGAACCTTCCAAATGCACAGGACAAGGCTATTGAGCTTATAACAAAGCTGGCAGATGGAGAAGCTTTTGGGGAAAAAGATATATATCCTGATCCATATGAACCCAGAGAGATAAAGCTCAGAGAAAAAACAACAAAGAGAGTTTTAGGATTCAGTATTTCCAAAGAGAAAGCAAAACAGATTCTTGAGAGGTTAGAAATACCTACACAGATCGTTGAAGATGGAACTGTATCAAAAATACCTGCATTCAGATCTATGGATCTTGAGAGGGAGATAGATCTTGTTGAGGAGGTTGGAAGGCTTGAGGGCTTAAATAAAGCCAAAGAGACATTCCCTAAAATTCCTGTAGAATCTTTCAGAAAAAGTGAGGAATTCCAGTTTGAGTTAAGAACCAGAGATTTTTTCAAAGACAGCGGCTTTGACGAGGTTGTTACATACACATTTGTTGATGAGGAGATATACAACATCTTAGGTATTCCTGTTCCTCCTATCAGGATTAAAAATTATCTTCTGAAAACCCAGAGTATAATGAGGGATAACCTTGCTGTTTCTCTAATTAAAACTTTGATCCACAACCTGAGATTTCAAAACAGGGATATAAAGATTTTTGAGATTTCATCTGTGTTTTTTGAAGAACATGAGGAAATAAGAACAGGGATGCTTGCTACAGGCAAGGCTGTTAAAGGTTTTAACTACACTAAAGGAAACAGATCATTTTCAACACAGATAAGCTGGGATTTTTTAAAACTTAAAGGTGTGATAGAAAGCTATCTTAAAACGTTAGGGTTTTTTGATATCCAGCTTAGACCTTCTGAAAAGTCTTATCTCAATCCATATGAATCAGCAGAACTATTCATAGAAGGTCAGAATGTGGGATATATAGGCAGAATCCACCCTAAAAAGGCAGATATTTTAGAGATACCAAAAGATGTTTATATTTCAGAGCTTAAGCTGAGGTATGTTCTAAGGAAGCTTTCAGACACTGCGGTAGAAAAAGAAGGATACCTGTTTAATCTGTTTAAAAACAGACCTTTACCTGTGTTTAAAGAACTTCCAAAATTCCCATCAGTCAAAAGGGATATAGCTTTTGAAGTTGACGAATCTGTTCAGGTGGATAAATTATTAAAAGCTATTAAAGAAAGCTCAGAACATGTTGGTAGGGTTGAGCTTTTTGATGTTTATTACATTGATGAAAACAGAAAAAGCGTTGCTGTTTCTGTTGATTTTAGGGCTGAAGACAGGTCTCTTTCAGACGAAGAGGTAAACAGTATAGTTAAGGACATGATAGAAAGTCTGAAAGATAAATTTAAAGGACTTAAACTAAGGACTTAGGAAGGCTAAAGCGGTAAAAATGTTTATTAAAATAAAATCGTATAAAAAGAATAGGTTTCCTGCGGGGCTCGATAGGGATGTGACGGTAGTTTCTGGGCTATAGCTACTGAAGAGGGAGTCCTATATTCCGTGTATCCTGAGGGAACACGGTGCGGACACCCACCTTTTATCTGGGTCCAGAAAGGGACTCATCATCCCGTCGGCCCTCCGCGGGGTTTTACCGCACGGCCTTCCGTGAAGGGAGGTCAGATTGAAAAATAGCGTCAGGCAGAAAATCTTAACAAGAAGAATAAAGCATGTAAGGGCAGAGGAAGATTCTAAGAAGATAGCAGAAAGATTTTTGAGCCTTCCTCAGCTGAAGAAGGCAAGAAATATACTTCTTTACTATCCTCATAAAAATGAGGTAGATACAAGATTTATAATAAAAGAGCTTCTCAGATCAAAAAATTTCAATCTTTTTCTCCCAAAAGTTGTAGGTAATGATTTAATTCCTGTAAAGATCAAAGACCTGTCAGCCCTAAAAAAAGGTTATGCAGGGATAATGGAACCTGAAGGAAAGGGAGGTTTTCCTGAGGATATAGATATTGTTGTTGTTCCTGCTGTTGCGTTTGATCTGGAGGGACACAGATTAGGCTACGGTAAAGGTTACTACGACAGGTTTTTGAGAAAAACAAAAGCTTTAAAGGTAGGGGTTGCTTACGACTTTCAGATTGTTGAAAAACTTCCCAGTGAACAGCACGATATTCCTGTTGATCTGATAATTACCCCTACCAGACTAATTAAGGTAAAGGAGGATGATGAAAGATGATAGAAGTAGTGGTAGGAGTTTCAGCTCTTGCTGTTGGTGGAGCAGCTGGTTTTGCTGTTTGCAGGGCAACGGTAGGAAAAGCCCTGAAAGAAAAGGAAGCCGAAGTTGAAAAAATAATCTCAGAAAAAGAAAGAATACAAAAAGAAGCAGAAAAAAAGGCTGAGCAGATCATAAGAGAAGCTGAAAAAGAAGCAAGAATAAAAGCAAGAGAAATTGAAAATGAGGCCCTTCAGCTTAAAAAAGAGCAGGAGATTATTATTGAGAAAGAGGTTCTAAAAAGAAAAAAACAGCTTGAGGAAGAGCTAAAAAGGGAAAGGGAGGATCTCCAGAACCTTGAAAAGACACTGATGACAAGAGAAGCCCAGCTTGAAAAAAGGATAGCAAGGATTGAACACAGGGAAGAGGAGCTTGATAAAAAATGGGAAGAAATAAAAAAACTTGAGGAAGAGATAAAACAGATACAGAAAGAGATAGAGGAAAAAGAACAGAAGCTAAAAGCTGCAGAAGAACAGTACATGCTTGAGATACAGAGAATAGCATCAATGACAAAAGAGGAAGCCAAAGAAGAGCTTATGAAAAGGGTAAGAGAAGAGGCAAAACTTGAGGCGGCAAAACTGATGAAGGAAATAGAGGAAGCTTCAAGAAAAGAGGCTGAGAAGAAAGCAAACTGGAATCTTGTTACGGCGATACAGAGACTTTCACCTGAGATAACAACATCCTACACAATATCTGTTGTAGATCTTCCAAGTAATGATCTGAAAGGAAGGATAATAGGGAGAGAGGGAAGAAATATAAGAGCATTTGAGATGGAGACAGGTGTTGATCTGATAATAGACGACACTCCGGATATTGTTACGATCTCATCATTTGATCCGTTAAGAAGAGAGATAGCAAAAGAGTCACTTGAGAGATTAATAGCTGATGGAAGAATACATCCAGGAAGAATAGAAGAGGTTGTTACAAAAGTCAAAGAAGAGATGGAAACAAAAGTAAGAAAACTTGGGGAAGAGACATGTCTTGAGCTTGGTTTTACAGATGTTCATCCTGAGCTTTACTATTACATAGGCAAGCTCTACTACAGGACTTCATATACACAGAATGTTCTTCTACATACCAAAGAGGTTGCTTATCTTGCAGGTATGATGGCTGCAGAGCTTGGTCTTGACGAGAAAGCCGCAAGAAGAGGTGGATTGATGCATGATATAGGAAAGTCCATATCCCACGAAGTAGGGGGATCACATTCAAAAGTAGGAGCAGAGCTTGCAAAAAGATACGGTGAACCAGATGTTGTTATAAATGCCATCCTTTACCACCATAATGATGAGCCTGCAAGATACCCTGAAGCTGTTCTTGTTGCGGCTGCAGACGCACTTTCTGCCGCAAGACCGGGAGCAAGAAGAGAAGCCCTCCAGTCTTACATAAACAGACTTGAGAAAATAGAATCTATTGTTAACTCATTTGAAAATGTTGAAAAATCCTTTGCTATACAGGCAGGGAGAGAGGTCAGAATAATAGTAAATGCAGAGAAATTGTCAGATGAGGAAGCATATCTTCTGACTAAAGAGATCGCAAAAAGGATAGAAAAAGAAGTTGAATTTCCAGGACAGATAAAAGTCACAACAATAAGAGAGTCAAGATTTGTTGAACTTGCCAAATAATTGGGGGTATTTCCCCCATTTTTTTTATGAAAAGCTTCTTCTTTTTGAATTATAATTATCTGATTGAAAAATAAGGTTAGGAGGAGGCTCTATCAATGAATATCAATCCTGCTGATAATGTCTGGATTCTTGTCTCAACAGCCCTTGTACTTTTGATGTCAATCCCGGGACTTGCTATTTTTTATGGGGGTCTAACAAGAACAAGAAGTGTTTTGAACACAATTATGATGGTATTTTCAGCCTTTGGTATTGTTAGCCTAATTTGGATAATATACGGATACTCACTTTCATTTGGTTCAGATACCGGTGGAGTTATAGGAAGTCTTGAGTATTTTCTTCTACTGGGTATAAACCTGACAGATCCAGCTCCTCCATCTGATAACCTTTATCACTACCTTTTTATATTTTTTCAGATGACATTTGCAGCTATTACTGTAGCTCTTATGGCAGGTGCTTTTATAGAAAGAATGAAGTTTTCAGCCTGGATATTGGTTGCAGTCCTTTGGGGGACATTTGTTTACTTTCCAGTAGCCCACTGGATATGGGGTGGTGGATGGCTTTCCAACCTGGGAACTGTTGATTTTGCAGGAGGGCTTGTTGTCCATGAAACTTCTGGGCTTGGTGCTCTTGTCGGAGCCCTTTTGCTTGGAAAAAGAAAAGAACCTATAATGCTTCCTGCAAATCTTGCACTTGTTGCGATAGGAACAGGTCTTTTATGGTTTGGATGGTTTGGTTTTAACGGTGGATCAGCATTAGGTATAAATCAGGTTGCTGTTTCTGCTGCATTTGTAACAACGATTGCAGCATTTATGGGGGGTCTGACATGGATGTTCGCAGAATGGATACTTTTCAAAAAACCAACATCTCTTGGAATGTTCACAGGAATAATAGCCGGACTGGCAACAATAACTCCAGCTTCGGGATTTGTGGATATAGTTGGTGGAATAATAATAGGAGTTCTTGGGGGGTTAATATGTTTTGTGGCTGTTGTTTATGTTAAAAACAGATTTGGTTATGACGATTCTCTTGATGTTTTTGGAGTTCACGGTGTTGGTGGAATGCTTGGAGCACTGCTTCTTGCTGTGTTTGCAAAACCAGAAATTGGAAAGATTGCCGGAATTATATCAGGTAGCTTCACCCAGATTCTCCCACAAATAATAGGAATAATCGGTGTTGGTATTTATACGATAGTTTTAACATTTTTGATATTCAAGATAGTTGATGCTGTGGTCGGTCTTAGAGTATCAAAGGATGAAGAGATAGAGGGTCTTGATGAGAAGGTACACGGAGAGAGATTGATGAATGAGCCAATTAAGTTTTAAGGGGCTTTAATGAGATTTTTATGTATAGGAGATATTATAGGAAGGACAGGGAGAAATGCTCTTAAGAGGTTTCTCCCCCAGGTTAAAGATTTTTATAAACCGGACTTTATTATACTAAACGGTGAAAACGCTGCAGGTGGCTTTGGAATAACAAAAAAAGTTTTTGATGAACTGATTTCACTTGGAATAGATGTTATCACTTCAGGAAACCACATATTTGACAAAAAAGAGGTTGCAGAATTTATAGACAAGGAAAGCAGACTTTTAAGACCTGCCAACTATCCTCCGCAGGCTGTTGGAAGAGGATATGGGATTTATGAAAAAGAAGGAAAGAAAATAGCTGTGATAAACCTGATGGGAAGGGCATTTATGGGTGTTCCCCTTGACTGCCCTTTTAGAAAGTTTGACCAGATATACGAAGATGTAAAAGAAACAGCTGATTATATAATTGTTGATTTTCATGCTGAGGCAACATCAGAAAAAACAGCTTTTGGTTTTTATGTGGATGGAAGAGCAGACATTGTTTTTGGAACACATTCACATGTTGCAACAGCAGATGAAATGATTCTTCCGAATGGTACAGCTTATATAACAGATGTTGGACTTACAGGAGCTAAGTATTCTGTTATAGGAATGAAGATTGAAGAACCGATTCAGAAATTTATTGCAGGAATGCCTGTAAAATATGAGGTTGCAAAAGGGAAGATGATATTTCAGGCTTTTTATGTTGAAAAAAGTGAACAGGAAACAAATATTAAAAGAATAAAGTTAGAAGAGGAGTGAAGATGCCTTTAAAAGGCGATTTTTACATAACAAAGGTTCCTATTCTGGATTACCATCAGAAGATATACGGATATTATCTAACGATCAAGGATCAGGAAGATAGGCCTGTTTCCGTAAACACACTGGCTGATCTCCTTGTTAATGTGAACATTGAAAAGATAGCTGGAAGTTATCCTGTTTTCTTAAAGGTAGATCCTGAAGTTCTAAAACATGACATAATTGATTATCTTCCGGAAAGTAAGATCATATTTCTGATAGATACTGAACGGATCAATGAGCATGATATTGAGATAATAAAAGAGCTGAAAAAGATCGGATTTAGATTTGCATTTAATTATTCTGAGGGTTTTAAAGCTGTCAAGGATGTTGCAGACTATCTGTTTGTCAGAGCATCCAAAATAAATTCCCAGATCTATCCATTAAAGGAAAAGGTTGTTATAACAGATCTAATTTCGTCTGAAGATTACAAAACTTTTCTTGACGAAGGCTTCAGGTATTTTAAGGGGGACTTTATATTTAAACCATCAACAGTTGTTGAAAAAAAGATAGATCCATCAAAACTTATTATTATGGAGCTTTTTACAAAGGTCAGGGAGTCTTTTAATCCAAAGGAAATAGAGGAGATCATTAAAAGAAATCCAGATCTTAGTATAAGCCTCCTCAAATATGTAAATTCTGCAGCTTTCAGTTTCAGAAACAAGATAACATCAATCAGACATGCAATCTCTATTCTTGGTCAGAGAAACCTTCTCCAGTGGCTTTTACTTTTTCTTTATAGATCAGGAGGAGACGAGGCTTATGCAGAGACCCTTCTTGAAGTTTCTGCTGAAAGGGGAAAAACTATGGAAATACTTGCCAGGGAACTGAACCTTCCTGATGAGGATGTTGAAAAGGCATTTTTAGTCGGTATTTTATCTCTTGTTGATAAGCTTTTAGGTGTTAAACCTGAAGATCTTGTCAGAGAGCTGAACCTTGATGAAGAAATCGTCAACGCTATAGTAAAAAAAGAGGGTGTTCTGGGAAGACTGCTTAATATAGTTGAAAAAACAGAAGAGGGAAAAATAGCAGACATAACAGATACAATAAAGCAGTTAGGCCTGACCTTAAATGATGTAATGAGCGCCCAGCTTAAAGCATTCGCATGGTTTGAAGAAGTTAATATTGTCTGATTAAAGATACAGCTGTTTTTACAGCCTCAATAAATGATGATGGGTCTGCAACCCCTTTTCCTGCGATATCAAATCCAGTCCCATGGTCTGGAGAAGTTCTTATAAAAGGCAGACCAAGTGTTATGTTAACGGCTTTTCTGAAGCATATCATCTTCAGAGGTATCAGCCCTTGATCGTGATACATCGCAAAATATACATCATATTTTGATGGGTCTAAAAATGCTGTGTCAGGAGGTAAAGGA
>JALTAS010000154.1 GCA_027058925.1 Persephonella sp. | reverse complement strand
CTATATATTTCCTTTCTTCTGGAATATCTTTCAAGAATTTTATTGATACAGTATTAAAGTCCTCAATAAGCTCTCTCCTCAGGTTTTCTGTTTCTTCATTTATAAGCTTTTTTAGGTTTTCGTTCTCAACATAAAAGTTCAGATAAAGATCTTTTCCAAAAAGAAAAACCCCTGTAAAAACTTTTCCCAGACTTTTAAAATCAAGATCTATTCTGCAGAAGTAAACATTTTTTCCTCTGCTTCCTTTTTTCATAAATATGTCTCCCTTTTTCAGATCCTCCCAAAAAACAGGTATGTAAGAAAATATCCCACCTGTTAATTTGGAAAGTACCTGATAGCTCTCAATCTCCCTGAGCAATTTTTTTTCTTCAGAGGATATATCCTTTTTTAAAAGGAGAATTTTTTTTAGGTCGCTGTTTAGCTCTCTGAACTTTCTTTTTTTTATCTTGTTTTCAAAAAATATCCCGCTGTTTATTAATGCCTCTTTCAGTTTTTCAGGTGTAAGATCTTTTATGTGGGGGAAGAAGTTTTTAAGGGTAGAGGGAAGCATTATGCTTTCATTTTTTAAGATACCTGATAAAAGCTGTGATATTAAAGACCTCTCTTTTTGGGTAATATCTCCTCCTTTGAAAACAGAAAACAGGGTTTCCAGTATAGTTTCCCTCAGGGTTGATGATGAAAAGACTAATGAGATTATGTCTTTTATTTTTTCCTGCTGAATGTTAAGAAACTGCAGGCTGTTGTCCCTGCCTAACACTCCTAATATCTGGATTTTCAGTTTGTGATCTGTTGACGGGCTGTTCAGTATTTTTAAAAGTAGCGATGTGTCTTTCTGGAGAGGTATATCTGTTTCAACTGTAAGCATTCCACCTTTCATTCTGAGAACAACACCGCCGGTTGGCAGAATGTCTATAACCTCAGCTTTTACAGTCTCTCCGGCTTTTAAGTGTATTGATTTCCCAAGAGGTTTTACTATCTGGAAGTACTCATAGTTTGATATTAGAGGTTTAAAATTTATCATAACTCTCTCCAGAGAGCTTAGAAAAACACTCTACTTTTTGTACACCTTCCTTTTGAAGATATCTTTAGGTGAGGCAACCCTGTCAATAAAAAGTTTTCCTATAAGGTGATCCATCTCGTGCTGTATAACGACTGCTTCAAAGCCTTCAGTATCAAATGTTATTGTATTACCGTTAATGTCCTCAGCCTCAACCTTTATCCAGTAATGCCTCTTTACATTTCCTGTAAAGTCAGGAACAGAGAGACATCCTTCCCTTATTACTATCTCACCGTCATAGGCTATTATCCTTGGGTTTGAGAGAATCATAAGACCGTGGTTTGTTTTGTTGTATTTGTGTTTGTACTGGGAGGCATCAACGATTATCGTCTGGATATGTTTGTTTACCTGAGGGGCTGCTATGCCTACTCCGGCAGGTGAGTTTTTCATTGTGTAAAGGAGATTATCAACAAACTCTTTAAACCCCTTGCCAAAATCAACAACAGGGTCAGAAACCTTTTTCAGTCTCTCATCAGGGTATGTCAGTATCTGAAGTTTTTTCATCACATCTCCACGCTTTCAACCTTTTCAATAGAGATATCAATATTTAGTTCATCCTTTAATCTTTCAATGTCAGGGGCAATTTCTTCTTCTTTTAAACCTGCAGGAAACTCAATCTGGGCTATAAGAACATAAATCTCCGGACTTTTTTCAGTTCTAAGATCTGCAATGTTTATATTTTTTTCAGCAAGTAATTTTGCAACCTTGTAAACAATTCCAGGTTTGTCTGCACCGTAAACAACAAGGTTGTAAATATCTCCTATTTTTCTTCTTCCCTTATAAATTTCTTCTGGTATTTCCCTTATATTGATAAGAAGACCTTTTTCCTCCTCAACCTTTCTGAACTTTTCTTTCAGCTGTTCTTGAGATATCTCCTTTTCTGTTGTAACTATGAGCATCACAGCAAATTCATTGTTCAGTCTGGTCATTGAGGAATCCTCTATATTAAAGCCTTCTTCATAAAGAACTTTTGTTAGATCTGCAACTATACCCGGTCTGTCTTCTCCCACAGCTGTTATAACAAAATGTTTCATAACTCCTCCTCAGATTCTATCTCTTCAATGTACGCCCTGTAATCGTCTGCTGTCATAAGATCTTCAAGCTCAGATGGATCTGACATCTTCAGTTCATAAAGCCAGCCTTCCCCGTAAGGGTCTGTGTTAACCAGACTTGGGTCATCTTTCAGGTCATCATTGATTGATATTACCTTTCCGGTTAGAGGGGAGAATATATCAATCGCTGCTTTCACAGACTCAATAGAGGCAACCTTGTCTCCAGATTCCACCTCTGAATCCATCTGAGGAAGCTCAACATAAACAACATCACCAAGCTGATGCTGGCCGTAGTCTGTTATTCCAATTATTGCATCATCACCTTCAGCCTTTACCCAGAGATGTTCCTTTGTATAAAGAAGCCCATCAACTATTCTAAAATCCTGTGCTGCCATTACAGCCCTCCTGATTTATGATTTAAAATAATATTAACATTAATATTATAGATTAGGCACGGAGTTTTAAATGGCAATAAAAGAAAATGTTGATAGGATAAAACAGATAATAAAAGAAACAGCTTTAAAAGTCGGCAGGAATCCTGAAGAAATAATACTTCTTGCAGCATCAAAAACCCAGCCAGCTGAAAAAATAGTTCAGGCTTATCAGGCAGGAATAAAATATTTTGGAGAAAACAGGGTTCAGGAAGGTATAAAAAAGATTGAACAGCTTAAAGATATTAAGGACATTCACTGGCATCTTATTGGAGGACTTCAAACAAATAAAGCAAAGTACGCTGTAAGGTATTTTGAGCTTATACACTCCCTTGATAGGGAAGCCCTTGCAGATGAGCTGGACAAGAGGGCAGGAAAAATAGGAAAAGTTCAGGAGGTTCTTATAGAGGTAAATGTGGGAGAGGAAGAAACAAAATACGGGGTAAAGCCTGAAAATCTGGAAAGATTATTTGAATACTCATTAAAAAAAGAAAATCTAAAAATCTCAGGTCTTATGTGTATCCCTCCTTATTTTGAGGACAAAGAAAAATCAAGACCTTATTTTGTAAACCTGAGACAGATGAGGGATAGGTTAGAAGAGATATTTAAAGTAAAACTTCCCCACCTTTCAATGGGCATGTCCCACGATTTTGATGTTGCCGTTGAAGAGGGGGCAACGATCGTAAGGATCGGAACGGCAATTTTTGGGGAGAGAAGCCCCTGAAAGGGGCATCAGTTTAGCTTCTTAGCAAGTTCCTCCTGTATCATTTGGGCTGCCTTAACAGGATCAGGTTCAACCATAAACCTGCCACCTAATATGTCCTCAAGGTCTCTGGTTAACAGTCTTGTAAGTGCCGGACCTCCGACGATAGGAGGGACAGGATTAACATATGTGTTTATTCCCATCGCAACAGCAAGGAGACCATCTATATATGCATCGTTGTTGTAATACTCTGGAGCTGCTGCAACAACAGGAAGCTGACTGGGATCAACCCCAAGGTATTTAGAGAGGGCAAGTATAAGATGGATCATTCTCCCTGTATCCAGACATGATCCAAAATTTAAAACAGGGGGAATATCAAGGATTTTGCACACACCTTTAAGCCCATCACCTGCAAACTTTTCAATGGCTTCCCTGTTTGTAAGTCCTTCAGCCTGAGCCAGAGAGGAAGCACATCCTGTTATAAGAACAAGAATGTCTCTCTTTAAAAGCTCTTTAACAAACTCGTAAGTAAAAGTTCCGTGTCCGTTTTTCATGGTAGTGCAGCTAACCAGCCCGACTACACCTTTTATGGCTCCATTCTCTATCGCCTCAAGGAGAGGATCTGGAGTTCCCCCTAATATGTTGAGAAGGCTTTCAACACCAAATCCAGCTATGTAGGGTGTTTTTTTGTCTGGTATATGTATAGGGTATGTTTTTCTTCTGTTTTTATAAGCCTCAATAGACTGGAGTATCAGTTTTTCTGCCTGTTTCTCAACAATCTCAGGATCATAAATAACAGACTGGTCAACAGGAACATCCCTCAATCTTACAACAGATGAAACAGGTATCAGTTTTGTATGGAGTTTCACCTTCTGGACAAGATCTCCAAGACCGGGAGCAGCACAGTTTTTGTCCATTAAAAATGCATCAACAGCCCCTGTGGCTGCAACAAACTCCTGTGTCAGCCAGTTTCCCACTTGACCGTCAAGATATTTTGCTATCTCAGGTCTCTGGAGCATTTCCTGACCTGTGCACAGACTTCCGTAAACCTTTATTCCTTTAGCCCCTGATTCTTTGGCTTTTTTCTGGAATTTTTCTTCTTTTGCCATTCTTGCAACAACAGATCCCATCCAGGGAATATGTCCGTGAACAACTATGTTTACATAATCTTTATCAAGAACGCCTATGTCGGCGTATCCTTTTGTTATGTTTGGAGATCCAAATATGATGTCTCTTATTATGGTTGTTGCTATATTTGCTAAGAAACCAGCAGAAAGACCGAGCCTTAATGCAGACAGCGAAAGATCCATAAAGTCTGTATCTATGTTAGGCATAACTTTTGCCCCTGCTTCGTGGCTTTCAAATATGTATCCCCCAGGGAGTATGCCCAGAGCTTCCCATTTTTTTACCCTGCTTTCAGGTGCAAGTTTTTTTACTATATCCAGAGGTTCATTTATATCTTTCATGAACTCCCTTCCAAGATATTCGGCTATTCTTCCTATTATCTGTCTGTCCGTTCCCTCAGTGCTCAGCCCAAGCTTTTCAGCAAACCAGATCATCTTTTTTCTGTCTTTCACTGTAAATGGCGATTTTCCATCTGCTACAGCCTTCAAGGTTTTCAAAGTTGTTTTAAAGTCGTGTGTGTATGCAGCCCCACCTTGGTTAACAAGCCTGAGAAGGTTTCTTGCTGCAAGACCGTCAGCATCTATCCCGCATTTTCCCTTTGGTGCTCTTCTTTTTATCCTGCAGGGACCGTCAGGACAAAGTGTACAGCACCTTCCCTGCTCACCAAAATAACAGATAGCCCCCTGCCTTTTTACCCTCTCAAAAAATGTGTGTCTGTAGCCCATAGACCTTAAAAATGAGTGCATCTCTTTAACTGAGTCATGGGCTGTAATGCAGTAGTCACAGTTATTTCCCATTTTCTCACCCTCCCTTTGCTCATGATTTATGCAGAATTTATCTTATTTGCATAATTACTGTGCATATTTTTTTTGATTTTCATAGAAAATTCTTCTTTTTTACAGAATATTCAGCAAGAGACATACCAAAAATGTTGTAAAAGGGGAATATGTTGTATAACTTATTTGAATAGGAGGTGGAGATGAAAAAGCTGATTTTACTTTTTTTCTTGAGTTTTACTCTGTTTTCCCGTGGTGATGTGGTGGTTGGAAGCTGGAGTGATCCTGTAAGTCCTGTGATGGGTGATTATGTAAAAAGGCTTGTGAAAGAGGCTGAAAAAAGGAAAGCCAGACTTATAGTCCTCCAGCTTGACACTCCTGGAGGACTTGAGTCTGCTATGAGGGATGTAATAAAAAGCATGATGAACACATATATACCATTTGTTGTTTATGTGTATCCTCCAGGGGCAAGGGCTGCATCTGCAGGGGCTATCATAACTGTGTCATCTGATATAGCTGCTATGGCACCATCAACAAACATAGGCTCTGCCTCACCTGTTCAGATGACAGGTAAAGATGTGGATGAGACGATGAAAAAAAAGATTATAAATGATATGGTCGCATTTGTCAGATCAATAGCAGAAGAAAAAGGCAGGAACACAAAGCTGATAGAACAGATGATAACAAAATCATTAAATCTTTCTGCTAAGGAAGCCTTAAAAAAAGGTGTGATAGATGTTGTGGCTGAAGATTTAAACGATCTTTTGAAAAAGGTAAACGGAAAAACAGTAAAAAAGATAAATGCTGAGATAAAAATACAGATTGGAAAAGATGAGAAGATTGTAAAGGTAGAAAAAGGGTTTAGAGAAAAACTCCTTTCAATACTTGCAAACCCAACACTTGCTTATCTTCTGCTGATGATAGGTTTTTACGGTATATTTTTTGAGCTTTACAACCCCGGATCTATCATACCGGGGGTTGTTGGAGCCATATCAATACTTATTGCCCTTTATGCCCTTAACACAATAAATGTAAACTGGCTGGGAGTTCTCCTTATTATTCTGGGAATACTGTTTTTTGTTCTTGAGCTAATAACACCAACATTTGGAGCTCTTGCAGTGAGCGGTGTTATAGCCCTTTTATTTGGCTCTATAATCCTGATTGATCCGTCTTCACCTTACGGAGACATACCGCTAAGAATTATCATTCCGGTTGTTATTTTCAGTGCGGTATTTTTCCTTTCGGTGGCATTTTTAGGGCTTAAAGCCCAGATGAGAAAAAGTATCACAGGAAAGGAAGGAATGATAGGAAAAACAGGTGTTGCCGAAACAGAGATTAATCCTGAAGGAAAGGTTTTTGTTGAGGGCGAAATATGGGATGCCTACTCAGATACACCTATAAAAAAAGGTGAAAAGGTAAAAATTACCTCTGTGGAGGGCTTAAAATTAAAGGTAGCAAAAGCTCAGGAAAAAAGTTAGATTTTAAAAGTTCAAAACCGTTTACCGTTGGTGCCGAGCTTGAAGTTCAGCTTGTTGATAGAGATAGTTTTTCCCTTTCTGATTCATCAGATATTGTTATCCAAAACTTACCATCTGATTTGAAAAAAATTGTTCAACCTGAAGTTTTAACATCAATGGTTGAGATAGTAACTCCTGTGTGTGAAAAGCCAGAGGAAGTTGTTCATTACATAAGAAGATCTTTGCTGGAGATAGACAGAATTGGTGAAGATTACGGCTTCAGGGTGTGTGCTTTAGGGACACATACATTTGCAAAAAAAGAGGAGACCCACATTACTGCAAAAGAAAGATACCTTAGACTCCTTCAGGAACTTCAGATTCTTCTAAGACAGTTTCTTATATACGGTCTTCATGTTCATGTGGGTTTTCCTGACAAAGAATCTGCAGTCAAAGCTTATAACATGGTGGTAAACCATTTGCCTATTTTTCTTGCTTTTTCTGCAAGTTCCCCATTTTTTTACGGTGAATTTACAGGATTACACTCTTACAGAACAAAAATATTTGAACAGCTTCCAAGGGCTGGAATACCAGAGTATTTTGATGATTTTTCACAGTTTGAGGATCTTTATTTTAGACTGGAAGAAGGTGGTTTTATTGAAAGTATTAAGGATATATGGTGGGATGTTAGAATACACCCTGACCTTGGCACGATTGAGCTGAGGGTGTGTGATTCAAACCCTGAGATAGAAAGAATTGAGTTTATGATCACCCTTTTCCAAGGGCTTTCTCTTTTATCTCAGGAAGAAAAAATCCCAAGGTTTTACCACCAAATACTGAAACAGAACAAATGGAATGCAACAAGATACTCTCTATCAGGAAAGTTTATAGACAAAGATGGGATAACAACTATAAAAAGAAAAACGTACAGTATAATAAATTACCTTGAAGCAAAGGGTATTTTTAAAAGCCTGAAAACAGATAAAAGAATGGAAAAACTAAAAAACATTCTTGAAAGGAAAACCGTTTCTGAAAAGATGATTATGGTTTACAAAAAAACAAAGGATCTGAAGATAGTTGAAAGTATGGGCTTCATCAAATGAAAGGGGTAATATCTGCAGGAGATAAACTTACAGCACAGGCTGGTGCACAGATACTGAAAAAGGGAGGAAATGCATTTGATGCAGCAATAGCCTCTTTGCTTGCAGCACCTCTTACCGAACCTGCCTTAACGAGCCTTGGGGGTGGAGGCTTTTTGCTGGCCGTTCAGGAAGGTATGTTTCCTGTTATTTATGATTTTTTTGTTGATGTTCCTCCAAAAAGAGTTGATAAACCTGATTTTTACCCTGTCTATGTTGACTTTGGCTCAACAGTTCAGGAGTTTCATATTGGGTGTGGGTCTGTGGCTGTTCCCGGAATGGTAGCAGGAATAGAAAGGATTTACAGGGAAAGATGCAGTCTTCCTATGGAGGAGCTTATAAAACCTGCAGTCAGATATGCTGAGGAAGGGATTTATCTTTCAAAGATGCAGTCATCATTTGTTAAACTTCTTGAGCCTATATTTACAGCCACAGAAGAATCAAGGAGAATATACGCCCCTGAAGGAAAGCTTATAGATCACAAAACGATTTATAAAAATCCTGATTATGCAAACTTTTTAAAAAGGTTTGCGTCTGAAGGAAGCTGGTTTTTTTACGAAGGGGATGTTGCAGAAAAGATTGACAGGCTATCTTATGAAAAAGGAGGAATTATAAGAAAGGAAGATCTAAGAAAATACAAGGTTTACGAAAAAGATCCTGTTTATTTTAAATTTAAAGGATACGACATCTTCACAAACTCTCCCCCTTCTCCAGGAGGAGTTCTTATAGGTTTCACACTTAAGCTTCTTGAAGATATAAAAGGGGATTTTGGCTCTATAGAACATGTATCATCTTTGATAGAGGCTATGCATTCAACACAGCTTTTCAGGAGAGAGTATGTTGACAAAAATATCCATAAAAAAGGTGTTGAGCTTTTTTTAGAGGAAAAAGAGCTATTTGATATTTATAAAAATTTTTATAAAAAAAGGCTGAACCTGTGGGGAAACACAACACATATATCTGTTATAGACAGTTCTGGAAATGCTGTGAGCCTCACAACAACAAATGGAGAAGGTTCAGGCTGTATAATACCTGAAACCGGAATTATGCTGAACAACATGCTTGGTGAAGAGGATCTAAATCCTGAAGGTTTTTTCAAATGGCCAGCTTATGTAAGGCTTCCTTCTATGATGTCTCCTACAGTTATTATGAAAGATGGAAAATTAAAGTTATCCCTCGGAAGTGCAGGGAGCAACAGAATAAGAAGCGCTGTAATTCAGGTAATTCTAAACTATCTTGTGTTCAGTAAAGATATTGAGCATGCTGTTGAGTTACCAAGGGTTCATTACGAGAACCATACCGTTTTTATGGAACCTGGCTTTTCTAATGAAATAATAAAAAAGTCAAAAGAGCTTTATGAGACTGTTGTTTTTGATAAAAAGAGCCTGTTTTTTGGTGGTGTGCAGGCTGTTACCGGAGATTATAAAGGTGCATCTGACCCAAGAAGGGGAGGATACACAATATCAGTCAAATAATGCATCCACAAAAGCTTTTGCATCAAAGGGCTGGAGGTCCTCTATCCCTTCTCCAACACCGATAAATTTGATAGGTATCTTAAGCTCTTTACATATAGGAATAATAGCTCCACCCTTTGCTGTTCCATCAAGCTTTGTTATCACTATACCCGTTACATCTGTGGACTGCTTAAAAACCTTTGCCTGATTGATTGAGTTTTGTCCTATAGTTCCGTCAAGAATAAGGATAGTTTCAACAGGCTGATTCGGCATCAATTTTTGAATGGTTCTTTTTATTTTTTGAAGCTCCTTCATGAGATGTTCCTTTGTGTGCAGTCTTCCTGCTGTATCAATAAGAACCAGATCATCTCCTCTACTTTTTGCTGAGTTTACAGCATCATAAACAACAGCTGCAGGATCAGCACCGGGAGAATGTTTAACTATCCTTGCTCCTGATCTTTCTGCCCAGACCTCAAGCTGATCAATGGCAGCAGCCCTGAAAGTGTCTGCAGCAGCCAGCACTACGGACTTTCCTTCCTTTGTAAACTGGTAAGCAAGTTTCCCTACAGTGGTTGTTTTTCCACTACCGTTTATTCCCAGAAATAATATAACAGCTGGCTTTTCATTCTCTAAATGAAGTTTACCTTCACAGTTTTTTAAAATTTCATAAAGTTTTTCCTTCAGTAGTTCTTTGAGCTGTTGCCCATCTTTCAGTTTTCTTTTTTTGCTTTCCTTTCTTAAAAAGTCCAGTATCTCTTCTGTAGCCTGCAGTCCCACATCAGCTTTAAGAAGAACCATCTCTATATCTTCAAAAAGCTCTTCATCAATCTTTCTCCCAAAGGATATTGAACTGAAAGACTCAACAAACTGTTTTTTTGTTTTTTCAAGACCTGATTTTAATCTATCAAGCATAGACTTGAACATCTTTTACCTCACCATTAAATTTAGTAGTAGAATATTTTAACACTCTGCTTGATTAATATTTAGAG
>JALTAS010000153.1 GCA_027058925.1 Persephonella sp. | reverse complement strand
ATAATAAGGCAGAAGAAAAATATGGAAATATCAAAGGGAAGAAATGTTATAAGGCTCTGAATGATTATTCATCTCCATGTTTTGAAGAAACATCATATGTCTGTCCCATTAATGTTATAAATCAATCAGGAAATAGTCAGTATACGGGTCTTTACAGCTTCAGCAAAGCAGGATCTAAATATGTTCTTGTGACAGTTGAAAAAAAGGGAGATCTGTATGTACAAAAACACAGGATTTTATCAGAAGATAAACTTGACATTCCAGATTTTAAAAAAATACTTGATTTCCTGATAGAAGGAATTGTGGTTCTGAATGAGGAAGAAAAAATAAGATTTATAAATAAACAGTTTATGAATATATTTTCAATAAACTATGAGCCTGATCTTTTTATAGACAGGGAGATATCATATCTTAAAGATCACATACCTGAAGAGATAAGAGATGTGTTCAACAAATCAGATTCTATCAAACCTGAAGAAGAATACCCAGTCCATTACAATAACAGCTATCTGATAATTAAAAAAACTTCCCTTGATAACAGATACACTCTCTGGAGTTTTCTTGAGAGAAAAGAGACAGACCTCAGTGATGAGATTTTCAGAGTTCTCTTGGAGACAACACCTGTTGGTATTTTTCTTCGGTGTGGTGGAAGGTTTATGTATGTAAATCCAACACTTGCATCAATACTTGAAACATTTCCGGGAAATCTTATAGGCTCAAGCATATACAATTTTGTTCATCCTGAAGACAGGGAAAAGGTTGAAGAAATTGTCAGAAAAAGAGAAAAAGGCGAAAAATCAACTGAAAAATATGTGATCAGAGTAAAAACAGAAAAAAATAATATAAAATGGGTTGAGATAACCTCAGAAACAATACTTTTCAAAGGAAAAAACTGCGGTATAGGAAGTGTTGTTGATATAACAGAAAGAAAAAGGCTTGAAGAAGATCTCAGAAGACTTGCAACTGTTGATCAGCTGACAGGGATATACAACAGGTATTCATTTGAGAAATTCCTTGAAAAGGAAATAGGAAGAGCAGAAAGGTACGGTTCAAAATTTGCCCTTATAATGTTTGATATTGATAACTTCAAGCAGATAAACGATATTTATGGACATCAGGTAGGTGATAAAGTTTTAAAGGAGCTTGTTGATGTTGTGAAAAATTACATAAGGAAATCTGACATATTTGCAAGATGGGGCGGGGAAGAATTTATGATACTTGTTCCCATAAAGGAAAAATCAGATGCTTACAAAATAGCAGAAAAGATAAGAAAGAGGATAGAAAAGTTCAGTTTTGATAAAATAGGCAATTTAACTGTCAGTCTTGGTATATCTTTTTATAAAGATGGGGACAGTATGAAATCAATAATAAGAAGGGCTGATACAGCCCTTTATGAAGCAAAAAAGTCAGGAAAAAACAAAACGGTGGTGGCAGATTAGGAGAGAAATATGGAGATAAGATTCAAGAATTTAGATCCAAAGCAGATATACAAAATAATGACAAGTGTTATAGTTCCCAGGCCTATCGCATGGGTATCAACAGTCAGTAAAGAAGGTATTAACAATCTTGCTCCTTTCAGCTATTTTGCAGGTATATCAAGCGATCCGCCTCTCATAGCTGTATCTATAGGTTCCAAATCACAGGAAGAAAAAAAGGACACATGGAAAAATATTGAGGAAACAGGAGAGTTTGTTATAAACATGGTTACAAAAGACCTTATATCCCCGATGAACATAACCTCTCTTCCCTTTGAAGAAGAGGTAGATGAGTTTGAAAAAGCTTGTCTAACCCCTGTTCCATCTCTATCTGTCAAACCTCCAAGGGTAAAAGAATCACCTGTAAATATTGAATGCAAAAGGTATGAGATAATTGAGATCGGAAAGATGGGGCTTATTTTAGGAGAGGTTTTAACGGTTCATATCAGAGATGATATACTAAATGAGAAAGGTTACGTTGACACAACAAAGCTTGAAATTATAGGAAGATTAGGAGGGGCAAACTACTGTTTGATTACAGCAGAAAACACATTTGAGCTTAAAAGGCCTGATAAGGAGTGAATAATGAACAGGAGAAGGATCTTAAAAGAGTTCAAGCAGGTAATAAAAAAATCCGGATTAAAGTACACCCCCCAGAGGGAAAAGATATTCAGGGTTATTCTCTCAACAAAAGGTCATTTTGAGATCGAGCAGCTTGTTCATAAGATAAGATCAAAGAATATAGATGTATCAAGGGCAACAGTTTACAGAACGCTTGATATACTTAAGAAGTTAGGATATGTAAATGAGGTTATAAAATTCAAAAATAAAACGATTTATGAAGTTGCATTCAAAGAACACCACGATCATCTAATATGTAGAAGGTGCGGAAAAATAATAGAGTTTCAATCTAAAGAAATAGAAAAACTTCAAAACAAGATATGCAAAAAATACCAGTTTAAGCCTGAATTTCACAGATTGGAAATATTTGGGCTGTGCAGTACCTGTCAAAAATAAGAATATCCGGTATTCTTCTTGCAGGTGGCCAGAGTAAAAGAATGGGAAAAGATAAAGCTTTTCTCAAACTTAACGGAAAAACATTTATCAGAATAATAGCAGAAAAACTGTCTGTATACTGTGAT
>JALTAS010000152.1 GCA_027058925.1 Persephonella sp. | reverse complement strand
GAATTTATCCTGCTTATAAAGCCTCAAATATAAAACCTGTTGAGGCATTAAGAAGAGCTTAAATCTAAATTATTAATAACCGATAAATAATATTAATAATTTAATAATTGTGAGAGTGGTGGTAAGATGAGCTTAAGGAAAAAGTTTATTCTGAGGATCTCAATTATTCTTGTTGTTATTCTCTTTTTCACAATAGCCATAAATGCGTTTACATTCAGAAGATACGGGATTCACAACGCAGAAAGGGCAGGACGGGTCATAGCAGAACTTGTAAGGGATGGTCTTACAGCACATATGATGACAGGGACTATGGATATGAGACATTACTTCTTAAACCAGATAGAGAACATAAAAGAGATAGATGATCTCTGGATAGTAAGGGGAGAAGCTGTTGTAAAACAGTTTGGAAATGGTAAAAAAGATGAGATCGTAAGAGATGAGTTAGATATTAAAGCTCTAAATACAGGGAAGGTTCAGAAAAAGCTTATTGAAGGTTTTGGACATGTCAAATACAGAATAACAATCCCTTACATAGCTCATAAAGGAAAAGAGATAAACTGTCTTACATGCCATCAGGTTAAAGAAGGAACAGTTCTGGGAGCTATCAGCATAGTAACAGACATATCTGAAGTAAGGTCTTTTGCACTACAGACAACCATAATGATTCTGCTTGGATCTGTTGTTGTGTTTTTCCTTTCTGGTGCCTATATGTATGTCTTCGTTGGAAAATATGTGAATATTTTTGAAAAGCTTAAACAGGCTATGGCAAATGCCATCAAAGGGGATTTCTCCAGTAGGATAAATACAGATCTTAAAGATGAGGCCGGTGTTACGGTTAAAGAATTCAATCAGTTTATGGAAGAACTAAATCAGAACTTTTCTGAGATAAAAATTGTCATGGATTCTCTTGCTTCAGCTGATCTTACAAAAAGGATAGAAAAGAAAATGGAAGGTGAGTTTGAGACCCTCAGGCAGAACATAAACAAAAGTATTGATTCCCTTTCTTTAACACTTAAAATGACCATTGAGGGATTTTCAAGAATACTTGATCAGCTTAATTTAGTAGCTGATCAGATTGCTGAGATATCAAAAGAGATGGACAGTGAGAACACAAGTATCCATCAGATAAAAAATTCAATAATCAGCATATCAGAAAAAATAAAATCAATTTCAGAAAACTCTTTAATAGTCCATGAAATAAACAAAAGGGTTCAAGAAGATATTATGACAGGGGAGGCGAACATAAAAGAAATGGAAATTTCTATCAAAAAATAAACAGAAGCTGGGGAAAAGATACATCAGGCTGTGAGAAGTATACTGGATATAGCAAGTCAAACAAACATGCTTGCCCTTAATGCTGCAATTGAGGCTGCAAGAGCAGGAGAGGTAGGAAGAGGTTTCGCCGTTGTGGCTGACGAGGTAAGGAAACTTGCTGAAACAACATCAGATTTTGCAAAAGACATACAGGAAATGGTTGTTGAGATTTTTGAAAACATTAAAAAAGCATCACAGGCGATGGAAAAAACAGACAAAGGGTATTCTGAAATGGCTGAAAATTACAGCAGAATGTCACAGCTTATTGATCAGATAACAAACAACATAAATGATCAAAACAGATCAATTCAGGATATGTCAAAGAATATTCAGAACATCACAAAAATATCTGAAAAGATAACAGATAAAAATAAAGAGATCTCAAATGAGATAAAACAACTGTCAGAAGTTGCAGGAGAGGTAAAAGAGGAGGTAAACAGGTTTAGACTTAAGGGGGAGTGATCACTCCCCGGGAAATCTTTTATTAAAGTCATTCAACCTTTCGTAATAATGAGCAACCTGAAGTATAGTTCCTTCATCGAAAGGTTTTCCGATGAGCTGCATACCTACAGGCAGTCCATCCTTAAAACCACAGGGAAGGCTTATACCTGGCACCCCTGCCATATTTACAGATACTGTGAATATATCAGACAGATACATCTGGAGAGGATCTGAAACTTTTTCCCCAATCTTAAAGGCAATATCTGGAGTAGTAGGTGTTAAAAGAATATCAACACTCTCAAAGGCATTCATAAAATCCTGATAAATAAGGGTTCTTACCTTCTGGGCTTTAAGATAGTAAGCATCGTAGTATCCTGAAGACAGGGAGTATGTACCAAGCATTATTCTTCTTTTTACCTCTGCACCAAAACCCTCATCCCTTGTTTTTGAGTACATCTCCTCAAGGTCTTTGTAGTCTCTTGCTCTGTATCCATATCTTACCCCATCGTACCTTGCAAGGTTTGAAGATGCTTCAGAAGGGGCAATTATGTAGTAAGCCTCTATCGCATACTTTGTTGTGGGCATTGTTACTTCTAAAATCTCGGCACCTTCTTTCTCAAGCTGTTTTGCGGCATTAAGCACCTTTTCTTTTATCTTGCTGTCAAGACCCTCTATAAAAAATTCTTTAGGCAGTCCTATTTTTATACCTTTTATATCCTTTCCTATGTAAGAAAGATAATCTGGAACTTTTTTATCTGCTGATGTGGAGTCTTTTGGATCTTTTCCTGAGATAACATTAAGAATAAGAGCGCAGTCTTCCACATTCCTTGCCATAGGTCCTATCTGGTCAAGAGATGAAGCAAAGGCAACAAGACCGTATCTTGAAACCCTACCATATGTTGGTTTGAGACCTACAACCCCACAAAAAGCAGCAGGCTGTCTTATTGATCCTCCTGTATCAGAACCAAGTGCAGCAGGAACTATACCTGCACCAACAGCAGCGGCAGAACCTCCTGAAGATCCACCAGGAACCCTCTCATAATCCCAGGGATTCTTTGTTGGAAAAAATGCAGAATTTTCTGTTGATGAGCCCATGGCGAACTCATCAAGGTTTGTTTTTCCTGTCAGTATGTATCCCTGATTTTTCAGTTTTTTGACAACAGTTGCATCAAACGGCGGTATGTAATTTTCAAGGATTTTTGATGAACATGTTGTTTTAATACCTTTTGTTGAGATGTTGTCTTTTACTGCTATAGGAAGACCAAAAAGATCAGATACCTGATCCAGTTTTTCCAGTTCTTTGTCCTTTTTTTTAGCTTCTTCAAGGGCTTTATCAATAA
The DNA here is from genome assembly GCA_027058925.1 of Persephonella sp. GTDB lineage: Bacteria > Aquificota > Aquificia > Aquificales > Hydrogenothermaceae > Persephonella_A. The sequence continues at coordinate 7,111 of JALTAS010000152.1, read as the reverse complement.
GGTTTGTCACATAGCTGTTAATTTTAGGTTCTATATGTGATGTTCTCTTTGAAAAGGATTCAACGATCTCTGATGGTTTAACTTCCTTTGATTTCAAAAGGTCTGAAAGTTCCTTTAATCCCATTTTCCACAATTCCATTTTTCACCTCTTAAAGCTCATGTTCTTCAGGCGTTGCTGGAGGTGCAGGTCTTGGGGATGGAGATATACGATCAAAGTATTCCTTGTACCTTCTATCAATAAAATCTTTATTTTTTTCAGCTTCTTCTGCATGCTTCACACACAATGTTGTCCATGGAACAGCTTCAAGTCTATTCTCTTCTATTTTCTCTCCACAGACCTCACAGTAGCCATAACTTCCCTGTTTCATTCTTTCAAGAGCCTGATCCATCTCTCTGAGTATCTCAATTTCTATGTCCTCAAGCTCACCAAGAACAATTTCTGTGTAATCTATTCTTGAGTAGTCCTCAAGATCCTCCGGTATAGTTAAACCCTCATCTGTTAATTTCTTCATCGTATCTTCCTGTTTTAAATACCTGTCAAGTATCTGTTTCTTTCTTTCAAGTAGCATCTTCCTGAATTTTTCCATCGTCTGTCTGTCCATAACTGTAGAACCTCCCGATTATCTTATTTAAATTTTCTCAGAAAAAGGAAATGATGTCTATAGCTTCATGTTAAAATATATCCATAAGTAAAAATGAGGTGAGTTAATGTCTGTAAAGGTTCTTTTTTATTTTCCGCTTTTTATTCTTGGGCTGTTAGCAGGCTTTTTCTATTTTACCCATCTTTTTAAAAGCGTAAATATGTACGGAACAGAAAAAGGAAAAGTTTTGAGGAGTATGTTTCTAAGGCTTCCTATACCGATTATCGCAGCCCTTATAGGTAGTGTTGCAGGTATTGGGGGAATAGTGTCAGTCCTGGTAGGTTTTACAACATTTCAGATATACTTTCTTGTAAAGGTCGGAACAAAACTTAAAAAAGAGGTGGAAGAAGAGGCTGAAAAATTTGCCCAGCAGGAGAAATCTGAAAAAGGGTAATGGAAAACATATTCTTTATGATAGCATCATTCATATTCGGGACAATTATCGGAAGTTTTCTTAATGTTGTTATTTACAGACTTCCAAGGGGAAAATTAATCGGAAAACCTGCCTTTTCCTTCTGTCCTTCCTGTGGAAATAAAATTAAATGGTACGACAACATTCCCCTCATATCTTATATTGTTCTGAGAGGTAAATGTAGAAACTGTAAAAGTCCTATTAGCTTCAGATATTTTTTTGTGGAACTGTTGACAGGAATAGGCTCAGCTCTTTCTTACATAAAGACTGGTCTGTCGTATGAATATTTTTTTATTTTTTCTTTTGTTGCGATCGTGATAGCGATAACATTTATTGATCTTCAGTTTAGAATAATACCGGATCAGCTTAATCTATTTGGTTTCATTGCAGGAATTGTATACTCTGCCTTGAAAATGAATATTATAGACAGCATTATAGGTATTGTTGTTGGAGCTGGCTTTCTATGGGGAATAGCCTATTTTTATCTCAGGTTTAGGGGTATTGAAGGGCTTGGAATGGGCGATGTTAAGATGATGGCATTTGTGGGGGCTTATCTTGGTTGGTTTGGAGCCCTGTTTACAATTTTTGTTGGCTCTTTTATGGGAGCTGTTGTCGGTATATTAGGAGCTTATATATCAAAATCTGAAGAAAAGGGAAAATTTGAGATACCATTTGGACCTTTTTTGGCGTTTGCGTCTGTTATTTATCTTTTCTTTGGGGAGTATATAAAAGATTGGTATCTTGGGGGTATGATGTGAGTTATAAAATAAAGTTTAAGGTATGGCTTGAGAAGGACAGAGATATTATCATGGGTCTTGGCAGGGATAAACTTCTGAGAGAGATAGAAAGGCTCGGCTCAATATCAAAGGCAGCAAAAGAAGTAGGTATGTCTTACAAAAAGGCATGGAGCTTTATAAAAACAATGGAAAAAAGACTGGGAATAAAGCTGATAAAGACACAGAGAGGAGGTAAAGGGGGTGGTGGAGCAACCTTAACAGAGGAAGCCAAGAAACTCCTTAATGATTTTGAAAGAATAACTATAGAGTTTGAAAAATTAACAAAAAAGCTGTCAAAAAATGAATGAAAAACTGTTTGATCTTCGCAGGTTCTACTTTTCTTCTTTGTATTTATCTTTTTTATATCTTGGGATTCTTCTACTTATTTTAGGAAGCAGTGTAAAATCCTCAGAGCCTGATATAATATCCCGGACATTAATAGGACTTACAGGTGTTGTTCCTGCTGTGATACTTTTTTTAAAAAAAACAAGATATATTTTTGAGAAAAAGTTATACATCAAACTTCTTATCTTCAGCCAGATCCCACTGATTACTGGAACAGCTTTGTCTATGATACATTTTAACTACACATACTTTTTAATATCTTATCCTATATTTATAGTAGGCTGTCTAATACTGCTTCCAACAAGAAAATCTTTTGAGAGGAAAAAATGATGGAATGGATAAACAAGATAGAAAAGTGGAAAAAAGAAGGAAAAAAGATAGTATTCACCAATGGCTGTTTTGATATTATCCATGCAGGTCATGTGGATTATCTTGAAAAAGCTAAATCCCTTGGAGATGTTCTGATTGTGGGACTGAACAGCGATGAATCTGTCAGAAGAATAAAAGGAAAAGACAGACCAGTTAACATTCAGGAACACAGGAAAAGAGTGCTTGAAGCCCTAAAACCTGTTGATCTTGTTGTTGTTTTTGATGAGGATACGCCGGAGAAACTTATAAAACAGATAAAACCTGATGTTCTTGTTAAAGGTGGGGACTGGAGTATTGAGAATATAGTGGGGGCAGATTTTGTCCGATCTTACGGAGGGAAGGTTGTTACCATCGATTTTATTTATGATATATCAACAACAAAGATAATTGAAAAGGCGAGAAAAAAAGGTTAGTCATGGGTCTTGCAAACCAGCTCACTATCTTAAGAATATTTTTAATACCTGTTTTTATTATTCTTATTGGGTACAACAAGCCTCTTTATGCATTGATAGTTTTTATTATTGCAGGTTTAACGGACGCTTTAGACGGTTTTATAGCCAGAAGGTTTAACCAGATTACAACCCTTGGAAAAATTCTTGATCCTATCGCCGATAAAGCTTTACTGGTCAGCGGGTTTATATTTATATACAGTTCTGACCTTTCTGTAAAATTCCCATACTGGTATGTTGTTATAGTTATAAGCAGGGATATTTATATACTCCTTGGAAGTGCTCTTATATATTTTATGAAAGGATATCTGGATGTCAGGCCTTCAGTATTCGGAAAAGCTACAACATTTTTCCAGATAATCTCTGTTGTGGCTGTTCTTGTTGCTAACATCACCTATATACCCCAAGACTTTGTTGACTGGATCATATACACAGCATCATTTTTTACCGTTTTATCAACAATTACATACACATACGACGGATTTCAGCAGATAAAGTAGTTCTAAATATTTCTGTAGCTTTCCAGTACCTTTCTCAGCAGATCAGGTATCTGTTCAGGGGTGTCGGTTTTGAAAAAACAGAGCTGACTGTTACATATAAAATAACCATTTTTTGATCTATCAAAATGAACAGATATCCAGTAAGGGAAGACACCGTTTATCTTTCTCATCAGGTCAGTATTTTTGTTTTCTTCTTCTAAATGGACAACAACAGGAGGATACAGATAGATAAAAAAACCTATCCCTGTGCTGATATTAACGTTTCCTGGAAGGTGTTTTATTATGCTGTCTGCAAAATTCTGAGATTCCTGATTCTCTGTCATAACAGAAAGGATATAAATAAATTTTACAGCCCTTGCATTTAGCAGGATAATATCGTCAATAAATGATATTCTTTTCAGGCTTATTCCTGTATCTTCAGGATCTGTAAGAATACCTAACTTTTTTGAGTAGTAATACCTTTGCAATATTCCCAAAAGGTCAACAGATTTTTCCAGATACTTTCTGTCTCCTGTTATCTGATAAGCTGTGATTAACGCCTCAAGCATGTAAACATTCTCACTCAGATAGTACCCTCCATTTTCAGAATATATAATCCCTTTTTCTGAAAAAGCTTTTTCCAAAACAGTGTTTAGAACATCTTTTGCTGTATGCAGGTATCTTTCCTCTCCTGTAAAAATGTAAGCATAAAACAGAGACTTTGAGATAAGTGCATTATTCCCGTAGTAAAAACTCTTTTCTAATTTTGGCTGGTATCCAAGTCTTTTTACAGTTTTTTCCCTTTCCTCCCTGCCCAGCTTAAAAAACTCCTCACCTGTCATCAAGATAGTTCCCTCTTCATCTACAATATCAGCCCCCTGTGAGTTGTAAAAAAGCTTTTTTCTGCTGTCATACAGTCTGTTTATAGAAAAATTAACAAGAGAAAGGGCAGATTTTAAAAATCTATTATCCCCTGTCTGTGAATATATATCAAAAAAAGCTGAGGATATGTCAGACTGGTCTTTCAGAAGTTTCTCATAATGGGGCTGTGTCCAGTACTGATTTACGCTGTATCTGTATATTCCTCCCTCAACAGGATCTATAAGATTCATAAAACCTTTAGCTGTTTTTATCATCATCTTTTTAGATTCCTCATCACCTAAAAACTTCCAGTAAAGCAGTAGAAAATGAAGAAGTTCTTCCTGAGGAAATTTTGGTGCTCCATAAAAACCTCCATTTTCCCAATCAAACCTTATTTTTATGGATCTAAAAACCTTCTTTATATACTTTTTTGAAGGTTCTTTTGTTTTTGTCTTTTTTAAAAATCTTTTATATGCTTTTTCCTGCTTTTTTTTGTTAAGCTGTGCTATCTTTTTTATCTGCTTCTCATCAAGGGATAAAAAATAAGATAAAAGTCTTTCCATATCTTCTGGAGATACATATATTCCTCCCCACAAAATATTTCCCCCGCTGTCCATAATAACTGTTGTTGGAAGTCCACCCTGATTGTACTTTTTGTTCAGATCAGGTCTTTTCTCAGCATCCACACGGATAGGGATAAAATGCTGTGTTATGAGGGTTACAACATTTTCATCTCTGTAGGTTGTGTTTTCCATAACATTACACCAGTGACACCACTGGGCGTAAATATCAAGGAGTATCAATTTTTTTTCTGATTTTGCCTTTTTTATTCCTTCCTCGTAAGGAAACCATTTTATCTCGGCAGATAAACAGGTATTAAAAAGCATAAAAAATATGAAAAAAGCTCTCATACTGATATATTAATCCAGAATTAGAAATGTTCTTATAACATAGATCAGAAATCAATTCCCTTTTTTGCTGGAATACCTCTATGAAAGGGGTGTTTTATCTCTTTCATCTGTGTCACAAGATCTGCAATCTGGATAACCCAATCAGGACAGTACCTTCCTGTAAGAATAAAATCAGCCTTATCCTTGTTTTCCAAAAGCAGTTTTCTTAAGGTATCATTATCAGCAAGACGGTAATGGAGTGCTACACATATCTCATCAAGTATGTAAAGATCGTATTTTTCCCTGAAAACACAGTTTTTTACAAACTCTATCCCTTCTTGTGCAAGTCTAAAGTCTATATCTGAAAAAGGTTTAAACCCTTTTTTCTCAAGCTCAGGTCTTTTTTCAATTTCCTCTTTTGGGAGGTAAAAACCTTTTCTGCCGAAACTTTCAATTCTGAAATTTTCTATTTTTGAGAGGATGTTGTACTCTGATGAAAGCTCTTTCACTTTCATGAACTGAACCATAAGAACCTTTAAACCTGCCCCTACTGCTCTTATGCCAGTTCCTATAGCTGCTGTTGTTTTTCCTTTCCCGTTTCCTGTAAAAACATAAATCATAATTCACACACACTCCATCCACACACAGGACATTTTTTGCATCCTTCCATATTAACAAGAGGTGAACCACAGACAGGACATTTTTCAATACCTTCTTCCTGTTGCAGTTCCTCCTCTTTTTCAGGTGAGAAACTTCCTGCTTCTTTATATATTGTTGGACCTTTTGCCTTAACATCTTTCAGTGATGTCAGCTTTGTTTCCTCTTTCTTTTCCTCTTCAAGCCCTGCAACATAAACCCCTTTTATTGATTTGTATCTATAGACTGTTAAACCTTTACAGCCAAGTGCATGGGCAAGCAGGTAAGCCTTTTTCATATCCTCAACAGTTGCATCCTCTGGAAAATTTATAGTTTTTGAAACTGAAGAATCTGTCCATTTTTGAACAGAAGCAAGAGCCTTCACATGGTCTTCAGCTGATATGTCCATTGATGTTACAAATACTTTCTTCCATTTTTCTGGTATGTATCTTATATTCTGAATACTTCCTTCATTTTTTGACACATCTTTTATAAGATAGTCATCAAAGAGTCCCTCTCTTTCCATAGTTTTCTCAAATACAGGGTCAACATAATAAAATGTTCCAACTGTTACCTTTTTTTCATAAACAAGGCTGAAAACAGGCTCAATTCCTGAAGAAGTTCCGGCTATCATGCTTATTGATCCTGTAGGGGCAACAACGGTTGTAAACGCATTTCTTAAGCCATGTTTTTTTATCTTTTTTACAAGATCTTCCCAATCAAGATTCCAGCTTTTTTTATCTTCAAAACCTTTTATAGGAAGCTTTCCTTCAGGATAGAAGCTTTTGTTGTATGTGGGAAATTTTCCTCTCTCTACCGCCCTTTCCACTGACTGTTCTTTTGAGTAATAATTCACAAACTCCATAACCTTTTCCATCCATCTTCTTCCTTCATCACTGCTGTATGGAATCCCAAGCTCAAACAGCATATCTGCAAGCCCCATAATACCAAGGCCTATTTTTCTGTTTTTAAGGGTTGTTTTTTCAATGTCAGAAAAAGGATACTTGTTTATATCAAGAACATTATCAAGAAATTTTGTTGCTGTTTTAACAGCTTTTTTAAAATCTTCCCAATCAAAATATACCTTCCTTTTTTCTCCATTGTATTCTTCTTTTATAAATGCCCACAGGTTAAGCGAACCGAGATCACAGCTTTCGTTAGGATAAAGAACAACCTCACCGCAGGGATTAGTTGAGTAAATTCTTCCAAGCGGTTTAAAAAGATGGTTTTACCTGTTAATTTTGTCATCAAAA
>JALTAS010000151.1 GCA_027058925.1 Persephonella sp. | reverse complement strand
AATTAAAGAGGTAATCGCTAAAAGAAAAGCAGAAGGTAAAAGATAGGTAATCTAAAGCTCAAATATTATATTTATATTTGAATTTATTTATATGTTTATGTAAAATACAGATCATTATCTATTAAGGGGAGAAAAATGAAGAGATTTGCTTTTCTTATAGGAGTCTTAATTTTTTCAAATGTTTTTGCTTATACAGATCTTTCTGCAGAACAATTTAAAAAGATGATTAAAGAAAAAGATGTTGTGATTATAGATGTTAGAACCCCAGAGGAGTATGAGAAGGACGGGCATATAAAGGGTTCTAACCTTATTCCTGTTCAGCTTTTCAGGTATATATACCTTCCAGGACTGAGGGATAAAAAGGTTCTTGTTTACTGCAGAAGCGGAAGCAGAAGTGCTACAGCAAGCAAGATGCTTGAGCAGATGGGTATAAAAAAAGTTTACAACCTCAAGGGAGGGATAATTGAGTGGAAATCTAAGAAACTCCCTGTTGAGTTTGGCTGGAAATGATCCTGTCCACTATCCTGTCCTGAAGATCAAACATCTTTTTTGCCTCAGCAGGACATACCTCATGGTCATATCCTAAAAGATGCAGGATTCCATGTGTCAAAAGCCTGATAACCTCTTCCTGATAGGAGATTCCTATCTCTTCAGCCTGTTTTTTTGCAAAAGGGAGGGATATGATCACATCACCTAATATTCTGTATTTGTAGCCGGGAGGTTTTTCATCTATAGGAAATGACAAAACATCTGTTGGTTTGTCCTTTTTCCTCCACTGTCTGTTTATCTGTCTTATATTTTCATTGTCAGTCAGGGTTATGCTGAGCTCAACATTATCAAGCTTAAGCTCTTTCAGTATTTTTTGTGCTGTCTGTTTTACAAACTTTTTTGTTATTTTTCTGTCGTAAATATCTTTACTTATCAGAATTCTGTTCATTTTCTCTGTTCCTTTCGTACCTGTCGTATGCTGTTATTATCCTCTGGACTACAGGATGTCTGACAACATCTTTTTCTGAAAATCTGCAAATACCTATCCCTTTTACATCCTGCAGAACCTCAAGCGCCTGAACAAGACCTGAGTTTGAGACCTTAGGAAGGTCTATCTGTGTTATATCTCCTGTTATCACAGCTTTTGATCCAAAACCTATCCTTGTGAGGAACATCTTCATTTGCTCTTTTGTTGTGTTTTGTGCCTCATCAAGTATTATGAATGCATCGTTTAGTGTTCTACCTCTCATAAAGGCAAGTGGAGCTATTTCTATTATATTTTTCTCAAGCATATCTCTTATTTTGTCTGGATCAACCATCTCGTATAATGCGTCATAAAGGGGTCTGAGGTAAGGATCAACCTTTTCTGTCAGTGTTCCCGGGAGAAATCCAAGTTTTTCGCCAGCCTCAACAGCTGGTCTTGTCAGTATTATTCTGTTTACCTTTTGCTGTTTCAGGTAAGATACAGCCATAGCCATTGCAAGGTATGTTTTACCTGTTCCTGCAGGACCAACACCAAATGTTATGTCATTTTTTTTGATTGTGTCTATATATATTTTTTGTGAAGGGGTTTTTGCCATTATAGGCTTTTTTCTGTGTGTAAAAAGGATAGCCTCATAGTTCCCAACAACCTTCTCTTCAGGTGTTTCGTTTTTGTACCCTAATGCCAGATCTCTTACATCTTTAGGGGACAGCTGGTGTCCACCCTCAAAGTAAGATGCTACTTTGTGCATAAAATCCTCAAATTGATCAAGTGATTCTTCTGAACCTTCTGCTATCAGGCTTGTTCCCCTCGCAAAAATATCTATACCAAAAATATCCTCAAAATACCTTATGTTTTCATCTCTGCTTCCAACTATGCTCCAGAAAGCTTCCTGCGGTATCTGAATTTCTAATTTTAAAATCTTTCTTACCTCCTTTTACTTTATTTACGGTGATAATTTATACATTTTTCAGTTTTTTCAACCTATAGAGAAAACCATCCTTCAGGCGGCTGAATATAAACTTTTTTGTTTTGTGTATCAATTTCTTTAACAAACTCTTTTATAAATGGAAGGTATCTTGTCTTTTCGTCTGTGCATTTTATTATCAGATATGCTGTTGGAAGCCTGTCATCTATCTTTATTACCTTTCCAACAACCTTGTCTTTGTACACAACATCTGCATCTAAAATCTGGTATTCATAAAATGTATCCTTTTCAGGTGGAGGGAGTTTTGATGTCTCAACATAGAAGTATCTGTGTTTCAGCTTTTTTGCCTTTTCAAGATCATCGTATCCTCTGAATTTTATAAGACCTTTCTTCTTTGAGTAGCTCTCAACCTCAAGGGGTATGAAGTTTCCTTCTCTGTCTTTTATGTATATGACTGGAGGAAGTTTGAAATTAGGGGGGAATATCTCTATTTTTAGATCTCCTCTCACACCGTGGGTTCCGTGTATCTTACCGGCAATGACCATCTCTTCTTTAATGGCCACCACTATTCACCTCTTCTTGTGGCTATATTTATCTCTTCAACCCCTGATCTCTTTGCTATATCCATAAGATGAACAACCTTCCCGTATTCAACCCTCCTGTCTGCCACAACAACAAGGGCTTTTGCTTTTCTTTCTGTTAAAAACTTTGCTATCTCCTCATCTGTGGATTTTTTTCTTCCTATGTAGTAGTTTCCATCTTTGTCAACAAATATCTTCACAGGCTCAACAGATGTTTTTTCTGCTGTTGCCTTTGGGAGTTCAACATTTATTGATGATATTGGTGCCAATGTGCTAACTATACCTAAAAAAAGTATAATGATAAAAGCGATATCAACAAGGGCAGTCATATCAACGACAAATCCCCGATCTTCTATCTTAAGATACTTTCTGAAGTTCATTCCTTCTGACCTTCTTGTTTTATTTCAGTAAGCTGATAAATAAGTTCTGTGGCAAGATTTTCAAGCTGTGAAACAACAAATGACAGTTTTGATCTGAAATACCAGTAAGCTGCAAGAGATGGTATGGCTATTGAAAGACCAAATGCTGTTGTTATGAGTGCCTGAGATATTCCTGATGATAAAACTTCAGGGTTAGATAATCCCTCAACAGATAAAGCCTCAAAAACCTGTATCATACCTGTAACAGTCCCCAGAAAACCAAGAAGAGGAGCTATAGCAGCTATTGCTCCTATAGCGTTTACATAGCCTTCTAATTTTGGTATCTCTGCCCTTGCTATCTCTTCTGCAACTGTCTTGAGATGATCCTGTGTTTTTCTCCCTTTTATGTATGCCTCAAGTAGTCCTGATATCATTGATGTTGCTATAGAGTTTGTGTTCTTTGCTATCGTTATAGCTTCAGGAAACCTTTTTTCCTGTATGTAGAATGAGATCTCCTCTATTTTTTTAACAGGAAATGTTTTCCTGAAGGATAAGGAATATAGCCTTTCTATAATGAATGCCACAGATAGAACTCCTAAAAACAGCAGAGGATACATAAGAGGTCCGCCTTTTTGAAATATCTGAATTATATATTCCATTCATATTCCTCCTTTAACGGCATTCAGGAAGCCCTTCTATAAGCTCCTGAAGTTTTTCTTTCAGTTTTTGTTCTATTTCTTTATCTTTAATTGGTTTTAGCATACAGGCAGCTTCCTTTTTCTGCCCGCTTTCTTTCATTATTTCGGCTGCTTTTAACCTTGCCTTTATAACAAACTCTTTTGCCTCTGGATACAGATAAACCACATTTATAAAGTTGTTCAGTGCATCTTCAAGATCTCCATTTTTCTGGTATATAACACCAAGTAAGAAGTAGCTTTCGGCAACATGGTGGTAATCTGAACCTCCTGTTGCTTCTTCAAGATATTTTAATGCCATATCTGTGTATCCCTGTTCAAGCTGTATTTTGCCAAGATAGTATGCTATATCATTTCTGTATTTTGGAAATCTTGTGTAAAGATCCTCAAAGTAATTTTTCGCCTCAAACAGATCTCCCTTTTTGTAATATAAAACGGACAGTTTAAATCTGTTCTCGTCAGTATCAGGAAGGGTTTTTAAAACAGATATGGCTTTATCCAGATCTCCTTTTTCCTGATAAGCTTTAACAAGGAGGGATTTTGCATTAATTGAAAACTCACCTTTTGGGAATTTTCTGAGGTAATCTTCAAGGATTTTTATTGCATGATCTATTTCTCCATTCTGGTAATACAGATAGCCTAATTTATAAAATGCGTAGTCTGACTCTTTCACATCTTGATGAATGATCTGTCTGTAGATCTTATCTGCCTTTTCAAAATCTTTGTTTTCAAGGTAGTGGTCTGCAAGCTGAAGTCTGAGAAGGTTTACAAATGGGTAGTTTGGATATTTTTTAATGAAACTTTCTATCTGCTGGGCTATATTTCCTGTTGATCCTTTCATCTCAAGAACTGTAAGCTGGTATGCCGCATCTATCGCCTCAGGTGTGTTTGAGTATTTCTGTATGAACTTTCTGTATATCTGTCTTGCTTTTTCCACCTCACCAAGATTGTAGTAACTGTCTGCCATTCTGAGAATAGCCTGCCTGCCTAAGACTGTGTCTCTGTGTGTTTTTGCGTAATTCCAGAACTCCTCTGCCGCCTTTGTGTAGTTTCCTTCAGAGAAATATGAGTATGCATAAAGATATCCTGCTTCTTCTCCTATTTTGTCTTTTCCTAAGGACAGATCTTTTAAAATCTTCCTTGCTTTTTCAAGATTTTCCTGTTTTAGATACACATAAGCAAGTAAAAATCTGCTTTTTCTGTCTTTTCTGTCTTTGATTATGCTGTAAGCCTGATCAAGAAGATCCCCGTTAAATGCAGATACAGCTTTCATATAAGGATCATTAAATGCCTGATAGGCTTTTTTATACTCTTTTTTTATAAAGAAATACCACCCTAAAAGATCAGCTGCATATTCCGGATCAAACTGTTTGATCTTTTTTACAGACAGCAGGTACTCTTTGAACTGCTTTAAACGGAAGTATATGTCTGATAGATACCTCAGGGCTTTTTCTTTTGTTTCCTCAGATTCAGATAGTCTTACAGCCTTTTCAAAGTATTCTTTAGCCTCAACAGGTCTTTTCATTTTCAGAAGCGAATATCCTGCATATAGGTTGAAAAGGGGAGTATCAATCTCCTTAAACATCAGGAAGGCATATCTGTAGTTTCCTGTGTTGTATGCTGTAATGGCTATTTTTTTCCTCAGGTAGTCTATGTATGCATTTCCTGCTTTTGCTGATCTTTGGAGTATTACAAAGGCTGTTTCAAAATCATTTCTGTCTGCAAGTTCTTCAGCCACTTTTATGTAAAGGTTCTGTGCAAGATTTTTATCCCTTGATTCAAGTATTCCTGCTTTTTCAAGGGCTTCCTTTATTCTGTTGTATTTAATATCAATGATCCCAAGTCCGTAGATCGCATAATCTGATATTTTTTCTACAGAGCCGTACCCTTCAAGAAATTTTTGAAAGTATGCAGATGCCACCGGATATTTACCTGAGTTTAAATATGAAAATCCTTTCAGAAGAAGAAGATGTCTGTAGTATTCAGGTGTTTGTATCTTATTTATGATTTTTAATGATCTGTCAAACTGATGATTTGCAAAAAGAACATACCCTTTCATATATCTGCAGTAGTTTATAAAGTTTATATCAAGATTTTCACATTTTATACCTTTTAAAAGTTCAAATGCCTGCTCAGGTTTTCCCTTAAGGGCAAAGGCAACGCTGTGCCAGAAAAAGCTGTTGTCATCTGTAATATCAACATTTTTTAAAAGCTGCTCAGCCTTTTGTGTATTGTGGAACTTAAAACTGAAAACAGCACCTATAAGGCAGGAATAGTCTCTTGATTTTGATGCTGTATTAAGGGAGCATCCCTTGATAAATGTGTTAAATGCGTTCTTTTCTTCTCCAAGATTACTGTAAACAAGTCCAAGCAGATAGTAAGCATCTGATATGAACGGTGCATCTGGATGTTTTTTTATCAGTTTTTCAAGTTTTTCTTTTGCAAAGAAGTATCTGCCGTTTAAAAAGTCATCAATAGCATCTGACATAAGGGCATTTTCTTCAGGAATTCCCAGAAATGATGAGGGTTTTTTGAAGCTAAGTACAGGAGGTTTAACATCATAAGGAGGAATAGGTTTCACATCTTCAACAAAAAGTTTTATCTGAAGTTTTTTCCCAATTTTCAGTTTTTCAGGTGGGGATAAAGCAGGCTTTTTCTCCTGTTTCTGGGCTATTATCTCTATGGGAAATGTTACTTCAGGAACTTTTACCTCTTGCGAAAAGACCTTAAAAGATATTAAAAGTAAAATTACGGCTATTATCCTAAGCATCTACTTAACCTCTAACACTTTCATAGCCTTTGTTATGTCTGATTTTATCTGGTTTTTTAGCTGGTTTATATCGCTAAATTTTTTCTCCTCCCTTATAAAATCCTTAAAAAATATTTTTATCTGCTGTTTTTCTGATATATCTACAGATTTTCCTATAATGTGTGCCTCTATGAAAAGATCTTTTCCATCAACGGTTGGTCTTGTACCGTAGTTTATAACAGCAGGGTATATCTCTCCATTAAATGATACATATCCTGAGTAAACCCCTTTTTTCAGACACAGATCTTCAGGTGGTTTTATATTTATTGTTGGAAATCCTATCTTCTTTCCAATCTGGTTTCCTTTGTGTATTTTTCCTTTTATACAGTATGTTCTGCCCAGAAGCTTTGATATCTGTAAAACATCTCCTCTTTTTAAAAGCTCTCTTATCCTTGTACTGCTTATCCTTTCGTTATCTATTTTTACTGGAGGAACAACCTCTACTTCAAGGTTGTAATTTTTTCCTATCTCTTTTGCTGTGTTTATATCTCCCTTCCCTTTGTAACCGAACTTCCAGTCATGGCCGACTATCAGCTTTCTGCATTTAAGCTCACAGGTTAAAAATCTTATAAACTCTTCAGGTGATTTTTCTGCAAAATTCTTATCAAAATTGATCACATACACATAATCTATTTTTTGATCTTTAAGTAAGTCTAATTTTGTCTCTAAGCTTGTAATCCTGCAGGGAGCATTTTGGGGGTTCAGTATTTTTTTAGGATGGGGCTCAAATGTTATAACAAGGGATTTTTTCCCTTCTTTATCTGCTGTTTCTTTAACAAGCTTTAGAATGTATGTGTGGCCTTTATGAAATCCGTCAAAGTTGCCTATCGTGCAGACTGTTTCCTCATTTATTGGAAGATCTTTTTCTTTGATAACCTTCATTCTTCTCCATCTAAGAATTTATTTGTCGCCTCCTGTATAACAGAGTAGGAGAAACCCCTGTTTTTTAAAAATTTTACTATATCGGCGTAATTTTTTTCTTTTTTGTATTTAAAATTCAGCAGGTAAAGGGCTGATTCAAGCTCCTCCTCAAAAGAAAACTCAACATCTGTTATCCCTTTTCTGTACAGTTTATTTTTTATGGACAAAGGGCTTTTTCCTTTCTGGAGGTTTATCTCTTTGTATCTTTCAAGAAGTTTCCTGTCGTCAAGGAGTTTTTGATCTTTCAGATATTCAATCGTTTTTTGTATTTCTTCTTCTGTAAAACCTTTTAACAACAGTTTGTTTCTCAGTTCTGCTTCAAAATAATCCCTTTTTGACAAAAGCTTTAATGCGAATGATTTAACTTTTTCCATCTATTTAGTAATTTGAGTTGTCAAGTCCGTACATTCCTGCGTCATACTCTCCTGATGATACGCCTTTTATCTTTAGATCAAGATCAGATGGGTTCGTTGCGTAAGCAAGGGCATTTTCGTAAGAGATCAAGCCTTTGTTGTAAAGCTCAAGTATTGCCATATCAAATGTCTGCATTCCGTACTCTGTTTTTCCTTTTTCCATAAGCTCTGTTATTGTTTCAAACTTGTCAGGATCTATTATCGCATCAAACACAGCACCTGTATTAATGAGTATCTCTACCGCAGGTACAATTCCTTCTTTATCTTTTCTGGGAATAAGCCTCTGTGATATTACGGCTTTCAGTGTTGAAGCAAGCATTATTCTTATGTGGTTCTGTGCTTCAAGGGGAAACATATCTATGATTCTGTTAAGTGTGTCTTTCGCATCCTGCGTGTGCAGTGTTGAAAAAACAAGATGTCCTGTTTCTGCAGCTCTGAGAGCCGTTTCAACAGTTTCTATGTCCCTCATCTCACCAACCATAATGACATCAGGGTCTTCCCTTAGAGCTGCTCTGAGTGCCGTTGCAAATGTTGTTGAATCAAGACCTATTTCCCTCTGGGCTATGTAGCATTTTTTGTCGTGGAAAACATACTCAATTGGGTCTTCTATTGTTATTATCACATCTTCCATATTCTGGTTTCTGTGGTCTATCATAGCAGCGAGGGTGGTTGATTTACCTGTTCCAGTAGGACCTGTTACAAGAACAAGACCCCTTTTTTCAAGGGATATCTCAGCTAATTTTTTTGGGAGATTTAGCTCATCAAATGATGGTATTTTTGTTTTCAGTATTCTGAATGCAAAGGCGTAAGTTCCCCTCTGCCTGTAAACATTCACCCTGAACCTGCTTACCCCTGGGATTGAGTAGGATATATCTATCTCCCCTTTTCTAATTAACTCGGCTTTTTTATTTTCGCTTTTTATAACTGTGTTAATAAAGTTTACAATGTCCTGCTCTCTTATCTTTCCGTATTTATCAATATCTGTCAGTTTTCTGTTTATTCTGAAAACTGGATGTCTTCCTATCTTCAGATGAATATCGGTTGCATTCATATTTACAGCATCTGTCAAAATCTCATTCAGATCCACCTTTTATCGCCTCCCTTATTTTTTGTTCTATTTCCCCCATTATTTCTGGATTTTGTTTTAAAAACTCCCTTGCCTTTTCTCTTCCCTGTCCTATTTTCTGATCTCCGTAAGAGTACCATGAACCGCTTTTCTTTACGATCCCAAGCTCTTCCCCAAGATCAAGTATTTCTCCCTCTTTTGATATTCCTTCCCCGTATATAACATCAAACTCTGCTTCTTTAAATGGAGGGGCAAGTTTGTTTTTTACTACCTTTACTTTTACTCTGCTTCCAACTTTTTCCCCGGAATCTTTTATATCCTTTTTTCTTACCTCAAGTCTCATATCTGCGAAGAATTTTATAGCCCTTCCTCCTGTTGTTGTTTCAGGATTTCCAAACATCACACCTACCTTTTCTCTAATCTGGTTTATAAGGACAAGGGCTGTGTTAGACTTGTTAACAGCACCTTTCAGAACCCTCATAGCCTTTGACATAAGTCTTGCGTGGAGGCCAACATTTGAGTCCTCAATATCACCTTCAAGCTCAGCTTTTGGAACAAGAGCCGCAACAGAGTCTATGATAACCACATCTACAGCCCCACTCCTTATAAGAGTTTCTGCTATCTCTAATGCCTGCTCTCCATAATCAGGTTGTGAAATTATCAGATCTTCTATGTTTACCCCTATAGCTTTTGCGTATTTAGGATCAAAGGCATGCTCAGCATCAATAAATACAGCCTTACCTCCCATCTTTTGTGTTTCTGCTATAAGATGAAGGGTAAGCGTTGTTTTTCCTGAAGATTCAGGTCCGTAAACTTCTGTTACTCTGCCTCTTGGTATTCCCCCTATACCTGTTGCAAGATCAAGTGTTAATGATCCTGATGGGATAGCTTCAACAGATTTTATAGCTTCAGAGCTGAGGGTCATTACAGACCCTTTTCCAAATCTTTTTTCTATCTGTGCAAGAGCACTTTCAAGTGCTTTCTTTTTTGCTTCTAACTCTTTTTGATCAATAACATCACTCATACAGCTAAATCCTCCTTGTTACTCAGCAGAAACGACCCTTGGGACGACAAAAAATCCCCTTTCTGACTGGGGAGCGTTAGAAAGAGCTTCCTCATTTGAAAGCCCTTCTTGTGGTGTATCGTCCCTCATAGGAGCTTCCTGCTGATTTATTTCATAAAAAGGTAATATATTTTCAGTATCAAGTTCTTCAAGTTTTTCTATAAAGCCCAATATATCGGCAAGTTGTTTTGAAAAAAGCTCAACCTCTTCTTCTGTAAGTTTTAGTTTTGAAAGCTGGGCAACTTTGATAACGGTTTCTTTGTCTATCATTTTAATCCCCGATATATTTTTTTTTCGTCAGGTATAACTTTACCATTATTTTTATTTTGTTTCCTGTTTTCGTTTTCTATAAGTATCTGATAAATATAAAAAAATGCAAAACGCAGACTTAATAGGTCATTTATATGATAAAAATCATTCC
>JALTAS010000150.1 GCA_027058925.1 Persephonella sp. | reverse complement strand
ATATTATAGAACAGAGGGCAAAATCATTTGATGTTGTTACAAATGCTTACTCCACTGTTGGTAGGGCTGAAAAGGGAGAAGTAACAGATGTGTCCTACATAGAAACATGGATACTTCTAAAGCCTTACAAGGAATGGAAGGAGTTCAAAACAAGAAAGGAGTTTGAGAAAGCGCTAAGAGAAAAGCTTAAAGATCTTCCTGTAGCAGGTCTTGTTTTCACACAGCCTATAGCGATGAGGATAGAGGAACTTCTGTCAGGTGTCAGAGCTACCATAGCCGTAAAAGTTTTTGGAGATGATCTTAAAAAAATAAATGAGATCGCTATGAAAGTAGAAGAAGTAGCCAAAAAAACTGAAGGATCAGAAGACGTGGAAACCGAAATACAGTCTGGAAGGCTCCAGCTACAGATAATACCTAAATACGACAGCCTGTATAGATACGGCTACGATGTAGAAAGGCTTTTAAATCTTGTAGGTAAATATATGGCAGGAGTTGAAGTTAACGAGTTCAGAGAAGGACTTATAAGCTTTCCGGTTACGTTGAAGCTTCCTGATGAAGCTATTGACAACATTGAAAAGATAAAACAAATACCCCTTTTGAGAAAAGAAGATGGAACAATTCTTAAGCTTCAGGATGTTGCTGACATAAAGATTGTTCCCGGTTTTTCAAAAATAAGGCATGAAAATGGTCTGAGGTATGCCCTTGTCCAGATGAACCTTGAAGGCAGAGATCTGGGAGGGTTTATAAAAGAGCTCAGGGAAAACATCAAAAAAGAGATAAAGCTTCCAGAAGGTTATTTTATAGAATTTGCTGGACAGTTTGAAAACCAGCAGAGGGCGATGGAAAGGCTTTCAATAGTTGTTCCAATAGCAATACTTCTGATATTTATCCTTCTTTACATAAACTACAACTCTACCAGAGATTCTCTTCTTATAATGCTTAATGTTCCTTTTGCAACAATAGGGGGAATACTGGCTCTGTATATCTCCGGCTTTAATCTGTCTGTTCCAGCTGCTATAGGTTTCATAGCTGTTTTTGGTATTGCCACGCTTAACGGTGTTGTCCTTGTTTCCTACATAAGACAGATGCTTGACGAAGGATTTGGTATTGAAGAGTCAATAAACAAGGCAACAAAACTGAGGCTCAGACCTATTCTTATAACAGCAACAGCAGCATCACTTGGGCTTGTCCCCATTCTTTTCACATACGATATTGGCTCAGAGATACAGAAACCTATTGCGGTTGTCGTTATAGGTGGTATATTTAGTTCTACATTCCTTACTCTGATACTTCTTCCTATTGTTTATAAATTTGTATGGAAGTTCACACACAAAAAGGTTTAAATCTCAGGGGCATACTGCCCCTTATCTTAATAAGGAGGTAAAAGTATGGATTTCTTATCAGAATTTCATCCACCTGTTGTTCATTTTGCAATAGCACTGATCTTAACAGGGGTTCTGTTTGATATAGCTGGATTTATTTTGAACAAGGAAAGTCTGAAAAATGCAGGCTTCTGGGCAATAATTTTTGGAGCACTATCTGTATGGGGAGCGATGTTTACAGGACACTTTGCTGAAGAGTTAGTTGAAGATGCAGTAAAAGGAACGCCGGCTTTTGAACTTCTTGAACAGCACGAGGAGATAGGAGAGATTCTTCCATGGATAGTCTCTGTACTTGCAGGATTCAGGGTCTTTCTTAATTTTAGGCCAAACAAGAAGCTGTTTATTCTTTATATGGCAGCTGGTCTGGTTGTTGCCGGAATGATTGGTTTTCAAGGAAGATTAGGAGGAAAAATGGTTTTTGAACATGGAGTGGGAGTCAAAACAGAAAGCAGTGTTCACATTGATAACTAAAACATAAATATGCTAATATTAATATAATAAGATTCTCAAATATGGTTTATATCATACTTTTTTTAAGATCAGGATAGATGGTTATAGAAGAAGGGTGGTGGTGAACGTGAATAAAATAGTTATAGAGCTTCTTCATCTGAGAGGATGTCCTGATTGTACAGAAATGATTAAAATGGTCAGAGATATCTTGGAAGATCTAAAAGATTTTTCAGACAAAATAGAATTAAGATTGCTTGATATTTTTGAAAATAACCAAAGGGTAGTTGAACTTGGGATGTACAAATGTCCAGCTCTTGCTATCAACGGAACACTCCAGTATGTAGGGGCCGTTCCAATAAAAAATGAACTGAAAAATCTAATTCTGTATGAATTATCAAAAATTTCAGATTAGATTTTTTCTTTTTGTATTTTTTAAAACATATAAATAATAATAAGAATAATAATGTCATGTGGATATGTGGATAACTCAAAAAAGTGCATTGATATCAATGAATTACATATCAATAAAAATGTGGATAAGATGTGGATAGAATGTGGATAACTTTGAAAATGAAAAACCTTTTATTTACAATAACTTACAGGTTAGCATTAATTAACTTTTTATATTTATCAATAACTTAACCTTGTGGATAACTTTTTGAAACCGACTGAGTTATCCACATTTTTTCTTAAGTTATCCACATTTTCAGCCGAGTTATCCACAAAAAATCGTAGTTATCCACATTGATTGTAGATAAAAAATAAAGTTCTTTATTTTTCAATATCTTAAAGTGTGGATAAC
>JALTAS010000149.1 GCA_027058925.1 Persephonella sp. | reverse complement strand
TTTTAATACTGAGTATCTTTTCAACCATAAAGCTGACGTCTTCTTTTTTAGACCAGCCATATCCTGTTATTGAGTTTTTTACTTTCTGGGGAGTGTATTCATACACAGGGATTCCGTTAAGTGTTGAAAGGAGAAGTATTATTCCTCTAACCTCACCTAATCTAATGAGAGACTGGGGGTTTTTCCCATAAAATGCAGACTCAAGTGCTATCTCATCAGGGGAAAAGCTGTCAATCACCTCCTGAAGGGAAACAAATATTTTTTTTAGGTTGTCAGGTCTTTTTCTGGATTTTATGGTTCCAGACTTCTCTACCTTAAACCTGTTGTTTTGGGAAGAGAGAACGCAAAATCCTGTGCTATAATTCCCTGGATCAATTCCAAGAACTCTCATTATGCCAACTGTTTCATCATATCTTCAGACATCTCAAAATTAGAGTAAACCTTCTGGACATCGTCGCTGTCTTCAAGCGCATCAAGTAGCTTTATAAGTTTCTGGGCAGTTTCTGTATTTTTTATCTCAACTATTGTTGTTGGAATTCTTGTAAGCTCTGCCTTTTCAATATTTACACCTGATTTTTCAAGGGATTCTTTAACAGAATAAAGATCTTTAGGCTCTGTTCTGATCTCAAAGTAGCTCTCATCATCAGAAACTATGTCCTCAGCACCAGCCTCTATAGCCTTTTCAAAAAGTTCTTCCTCAGAAATAGAGTTTTTAGGAACAACTATAACTCCTTTTTCCTCAAACAGAAATGAAACACAGCCTGAGGATCCAAGATTACCCCCGTGTTTTGTGAATATGTGTCTCACCTCAGATGTCGTTCTGTTTCTGTTGTCTGTAAGACACTCAACGATTACAGCGACTCCGTCAGGTCCATAACCTTCATAGACAACCTCTTCATAATTAACACCTTCAAGCTCACCTGTTCCTCTTTTTATAGCTCTTTCTATGTTCTCAATAGGCATGTTAGCTT
Source organism: Persephonella sp. (assembly GCA_027058925.1). Taxonomy (GTDB): domain Bacteria; phylum Aquificota; class Aquificia; order Aquificales; family Hydrogenothermaceae; genus Persephonella_A. The sequence continues at coordinate 1,674 of JALTAS010000149.1, read as the reverse complement.
TTTTTGCTTTTTCTATAGCTATTCTCAGCCTTGGATTAAACTCAGGATCAGATCCTCCCTGTCTTGCTGCAACTGTAATCTCTCTAAGCAGTTTTGTGAAAAGCTGACCCCTTTTTGCATCCTGTCTTGCTTTTTTATGCCTTATGTTGTGCCATTTACTGTGTCCTGCCATTTTGAAAACCTCCTTTTTTCATCTGACAACCGAAAAATATACCTGCTAAAAGAAAATTCAATATATTATATGATATATGCAAATAAAAGACATATACACAAAACTGCTTGATCATTTTGGCTTTCAAAAATGGTGGCCTGTTCATAAAGGAACAGACAGATTTCTTGAGGTCTCTATAGGGGCTATACTGACACAAAACACAAACTGGAAAAATGTTGAAAAGGCGATTGAAAATCTCATTAGAGAAAATGTTTTAAGCTGGGATAAACTTGAAAAGATTGACATTGAAAAATTAAAAAAACTTATAAAACCTGCAGGTTTTTACAACCAGAAAGCTGTTTATATAAAAAATTTTATAAAAGCAACAAAAGGACAACCTAAAGAAAGGATAACAAAGGATTTTATTCTGTCAATAAAAGGAATAGGCGAGGAGACAGCTGACAGCATTCTGCTTTACGGTCTTGATAAACCTTACTTCATTGTTGATGCATATACCAAAAGGATATTTTACAGGCTGGGGATCATAAAAACAAAAAATATTAGCTATAAAAAACTTCAGGATATAATTCAGCAAAATATTCCTGAAGATATAGATATCTACAAAGAGTTCCACGCCCTTTTGGTTGAGCTTGGAAAGAACTACTGCAGGAAAAAGCCTTTATGCAAAGAATGTCCGTTAAATGATATATGCAAAAAGAATTTGAAATAAAAGCTCTTACGGATATAATTTATTGAAAAAAAATTCAGGTGTAAGGCTTGGAAGAAAAATTTTATTACTCAAAAGCCGGATATCAGATCTGGTTTAAAATAAGACCGATTTTTAAAAGTCTGCTCAGAATTAAAGTTGAAGGAATTGAAAACATTCCTCTTGAAAATGGGTGTATACTTGCCTCAAACCACAGGAGCAACCTTGATCCTTTTGTTCTGAACACAGTATCACCTAGGCCTATATTTTTCATGGCAAAGCAGGAACTTTTCAAGGTACCTATACTTGGATGGCTTATAAAAAAAGCCGGTGCTATTCCTGTTAAGAGAAACAAAAGAGATATAGGAGCATTAAAAAAAACTGTTAGCCTTTTAAATGAGGGTTACTGTGTAGGCATTTTCCCTGAAGGAACAAGAGCAAAACCAGGAGAATTCAGAAAACCACAAAGTGGTATAGGTCTGATAGTCTCCAAAACAGATTCCCCTGTTATCCCGGTAAAAATAGAAGGGACGGATCTTATCTATCCTGCCGGATCTAAGTTCCCCAAAATAGGTAAATCTACAATCAAGGTAAAAATAGGAAAGCCTATCAAAATAAACAAAGAGATGGATTATTCAGATATAGCTGAGTATATTATGGAAAATATAAAACAGCTTTAAGGAGGCAAGTTATGGCTAACATAAAGATCGCCGAATCAGCAGGTTTCTGTTTTGGCGTTAAAATAGCTGTGGATTCTGCAATAGAAGCAGGAAAAAACTACGGTAAGGCTTTTACTAACGGTCCCATCATACATAAC
>JALTAS010000148.1 GCA_027058925.1 Persephonella sp. | reverse complement strand
TCATTGATATAGGTAAGGATAAAAAAAATGAGTATTTTGGTAAAACTATTACAGGTAAAAATAAGATAGCAGTTCCCGGTTTTATAAATACCCACACACATGCGGCAATGACTCTCCTAAGGGGATATGGAAGTGATAATCCTTTAAAGGTTTGGCTTGAAGAATACATCTGGCCAGCCGAAGGAAAGTATGTTAGTTATGAGTTTGTTAAAGATGGAACCCAGATCGCTGTATATGAGATGCTCAGAACAGGAACCACAACATTTGTTGATATGTACTTTTATGAAAATGCTGTTGCTGATGTTATAAAGCAGGTAGGAATAAGAGGTGTATTATCAACTGGTATTCTTGATTTTCCAACTCCTGGGGCTAAAACTCCAGAAGAGGGAATAGCAAAAACTGTTGATTTTATAAATGAATACAAAAACGATCCCTTTGTTATTCCTGCTATTGGTCCACACGCACCTTACACCTGTTCACCCCAAACCTTAAAAAAAGCCTACGAAGTTGCTGAAAAGTACGACGTTTTGTATCACATACATATCGCAGAAACCGAGTTTGAGGTTAAAACCGTTAAGGAAAAGTATGGAAAAACCCCCGTAGAACATCTGAAATCTGTAGGTGTTCTGTCAGACAGAACTCTTGCAGCTCACATGGTTTATCCGACAGATAAGGAGATTGATATCCTTTCAGAAATGGGGGTGAAAGTAGCCCACTGTCCTGAGAGTAATCTGAAGCTTGCATCAGGTATAGCTCCTGTTCCCAAAATGATTGAAAAAGGTGTGGTTGTTGGAATAGGAACAGATGGAACGGCTTCAAATGATGATCTCGACATAATAGGGGAAATATCCACAGCGGCTAAACTACACAAAGGGATAACAAAGAATCCGACCGTTTTAAATGCTAAACAGGCTTTATTGATGGCAACCAGATGGGGAGCGGAAGCTGTAAGAATGGAAGATAAGATAGGTTCCCTTGAGAAAGGAAAGTTGGCTGATATTGTTCTTATTGACATAACCCAGCCCCATATGAACCCTTTATATGATCCATACACACAGATTGTTTATTCTTCAAAAGGGTGTGATGTTGATACTGTTTTGGTAGAAGGAGAAATCAAGGTTCTAAATAAAATGGTTATACCTTTAGATAAAGATTATCTTTTGGAAAAAGCCCTTTACTGGGGAGAAAAAATAAAACATTTAAGAAAATCATAGATGTCTTGCTATATCTTCCAGTAAAACCAGAAGAACATTCTTTACACTTTCCTTGTCAAGGGCTATAAGAGGTAGAACCTTAATTTCCTCATCAAGATCAAGGGCTGTCCTTATATCCTTCGGGTCCCATGCTCCTTTCAGATCCTGTTTGTTACATCCCACAACAAATGGTGCCGGATATCTTGATTCAAAGTAGTTTATTATTTTTCTTGCTTCATGGAATGTTGATGGATCTGTGGAATCTACAAGAACAACAAGACCAACCATACCTTTGCCAAGGATATCCCACATAAAGTCAAATCTTTCCTGTCCGGGAGTACCAAAAAGATAAAGCACATGCTGATCATCTATTGTAATTCTTCCAAAATCCATAGCCACTGTTGTGTGATCCTTTACCTCTTTTTCCTGAGCTTGTGAGGTTCTTGCCTCAGTCTGAACGGTTTCTATCTCACTAATGGTGTTTATAAACTGAGTTTTTCCTGCTGCATATGGTCCTGCAATAACAATTTTTATCTGTTTTTGTTTTTTCTCCGGCATTTTCCCTATAATCCTTTAATTCTTGATATTATTTTCTGGAGAAGTGTTTTTGTAAGAGCAAATCCTATCTTCCTCTGTTTCTGTTTCTTTCTCTGGATTATTCCTGTTGCCAAGAATCCGTACAATATCCTTTGCAGGGTGAGCTGGTTTATTTTCGTTTCGTTCAGTATATCTTCAACAGTTCTTGTACCATCTATAAGGGATAGAATTTTCTTTTCAATTTCTGTAAGATGTGCTTTTTTCGCTATTTCAGTCCAGTTTTCAGCCTTTTCAAACACAAGTTTTATATCTGATATCTTTCTGTCCACTTCTTCCTGTGAAAGCTGTCTGCTTAAATACATCATTATTTTTTCAAGAGGTATAAGAGATTTTATATCGGAAGGATATTTTATAAAACCTGGTGTGAAGGAGAATTTTCCTTTTTTTACAGCAAGTAATATCGGAAGTCTTGAAACAAGAAACTGGTAAAGATCATCCTTTGATATCCCTTCTTTTTTTAAAACCTGGTTAAAATCTATATCAAGGTATATATAAAAGATTTTGACAACTTCTCTTATATAAACCATATCCCCTTCTTTAAAATATACAGCCAGTTTTTTTGTTGGGGATTCAACCACAAGAATTCCATCTTTCTTGTCTTTCTTCAGTATTTGAAAGATATCTATAAAATTAAATGTTTCAAGATTACCGGTAATAGCCATTTTATCCTAAACTTTCCTCTATTTGTTTTGCTGCTCTTTTAATCTCCATAAGAAGCAGTCCTAATTTCGCATTTGATGGGGCAAGTATTCCTAAAACAGCCAGATCTCCAATACCTGTAAATATCATGTATCCTTTTGAACCTTTAACATATAGCTGTTCAAGTGTTCCCTTATTCAGCTCTGTTGTTACTCTTTCTCCCAGAGATAGTATGGCAGCTCCCATGGCAGCCACCCTATCTTCATCTATCCCTTCAGGTAAAACAGAAGCTATAGCAAGCCCATCTGGGCTAACAAGAACCGCACCTTCAGCCCCAGCATCTCTTACAACGGACTGGAGTATATCCTCAAATCTACCAGCCATAATACCCTCCTTGTTTTAGAGTTATAAAAAGGCCGATACTTTATCAACAAACCTTTTTTTTCTCTTTTCATCAATTATATCATTTGAAAGCTCATCTATCAGTTTAACAAGAATGTTTCTTGTTATTCTACTTTCATCTATATCCAGATTTTTTATTTTCTTCTTAAATAAAAACTTTCCAACAGGTCCTATCTCTTTGAGTAGCTCCTCTCTTATTTTATTCAAGACATCAGGATCGTAGAATTCCTGTTCTTCGGAAATTTTTTCTAACTCCTCTTCTATGGTTTGAGGTTGCTCCTCTTCTGGTTTTAAAATTTCTTCAAGGGGCGGATTTTCTTCTGTTATAAGCTCTTCTTCAGGCTGTTCCTTTTCTAAGGAAACTTCTTTCTCGAATTCCTCAAGCTCTTCTGTTTTTTCAAGCATCTCAAGTTCTTCAGCAAATCTGTCCTTAACATCTTCTACTGTAATCTCAGTTTTCTCTTCTTCAACAGGTTTCTCTTCCTCTTTTTCCTGTTCTTTAAGCTCAGGAACTGCCTGTTCAAGACTTTCAAGCTGGATTTCCTCATACTCAGGCTCTTCTTCTTCCTTTATCACTTCTTCTTTAGTTTCCTCAACTACAGATATTCCTTTTATATACTTATCTATCTCATCCTGAATCTCTTTTAGTTTGTTTGAAAGAACCGAATGTTCAAACTTTAGAAGGGCAAATTTTGGTTTTTCTTCAATTATAGAACCAATCGCTATATCCGGTCTAACAAAGTAGATAAATATTGAAATATCAGGACCTTCAGCATACACATACTCTTCTCCGAAATCAGGTATAAACTCATTTATCTGGTGGGCTTTATTTATTATAAGGTTCATTATTTCCTGAAGGTTTCTTCCTTTTTCAGGGTATATTGTTTTTGATATTATTTCCTTTCCTTCTATGAATATTCCAGAAAATGAAGCTCCTGTATTAATAAAAAGCTGATTAACAAGTTCTTTTAATCTGTTTTCTATATCCATATTACTCCCCGCTTAAATTTCTCCCTCTTCAAGCTTTGTCATAATTGTTTTCATGCTTATTCTCATTCTTTCAAAAGATTCTGCCAGTTCTGTAAGTTCATCATTTCCTTCAATTTTGATCTCATAATCAAGATTTCCTGTACTAACTTCCTGAAGAGCTTTAGACACATCTTTTATTTTTGAAACTATGTATTTATCAACCATGGATCTAATTAAAAAAACAGGGATAAGAAATGCAACCTGAATAATAACAGTTGATAAAACTGCTTTTAAGAATGCATTACTTACTGCTGAGGAACTCAGAAGAAAATACACTAAAACTCCAACAAAAAGAGAGCCTATCACAGACCCCCCAAAAACTATATATGAAATAGCTGTCAGGACAGATTTTTTGTTATTTTTCATATTCTCCTCCAAACCATATAAAAATGTTCGGTAAAATCTATCCTTTCTTTAGCCTCCTTACTCTTAAGAAATAATACTGGAACAGATAAATTTCAAGAATAAGGTTAAAAACATTGATCGCGCTTGATATTCCATGAACGGTTTTAAATTTTAATTTTAGTTCTGATGCTTTCTTTTTTTCTCCTTTGTCAACAGCAGAGTAGTACTGTGCACTTAAATTTTTTCCAATAGGAAGGACGGTTTTATGAAGAGCCATATGCGTAATCACTAATATAAGAACCCCGATGACAAACCCTTTGTACTTTTTTATAATCTGTTTGTCTCTAATGGATTTGATACCTATGAGAGTGTACAGAATTATTCCCACAATCCAGCCTGATGCAAAATAGTAAGGGAAGATAATGTTCATTATCTCCCCAGCATGCCTGTGGTCAAGATGTGAAAAGATAAGAGGAGCTTCAATGTAAGAGAAAAAAATGTTAAAACCTGCTATTACACCGATTAAAAGTAGAATCAAACTGTCAATAGCTTTATTCAACTATCTCCAACCTGCTGAAGAAAAATGGGATCTCAAATTCTGCAGATTCTTTTGAGTCTGATCCATGGACAGCGTTTTCACCTATATTTGTTCCATACAACTTTCTGAGTGTTCCTTCTTTTGCTTCTTCAGGATTTGTTGTCCCCATGATCTGTCTTATTCTCTCTATAGCATTTTCTCCTTCCCATACCATAGCTACTATAGGCCCTGAAGACATAAACTCACAAAGCTCGTCATAAAAAGGCCTTTCTTTATGCACATAATAAAACTGCCCTGCCTGCTCTTTTGAAAGTTTTAATTTTTTTAGAGCTATAAGTTTAAATCCCTTTTCCTGAACGTGGGCTATTATTTTACCTTCAACTCCTTTTTTAACAGCATCAGGTTTTATCAACATCAATGTTCTTTCTACAGCCATTTAATCCTCCTGTTTTTTATTTTTATTATACAGTATCTTATAAAATGAATATATGTTTAGGGCTATAACGATACTCCATGAAAGAGCCATAAAAAAAGCTCCATAACCATTAAGAAGATGTCCTTCCATTTTTTTTCTCCCACACCAGTTTTATTATTATTATTCCTGCGACAGATAGAAACAGAAGGAAGCCTCTCGCTGTCCATGCACCAATATCTGTTTTTGATAAAACAGATGGCAGATACTCAAAAACCCAGGAGATAAGGATTACTATAAGAAAAGATGGGGCTACATATTTCATTATGTAATAAAAAAGTTTTGGTATTTTTATGTCATTATCTCTTATCATCTCTTCCCACGCTTTTTTAGAATCGTATATCCAGAAAAATATTACAGCTTCAAAAAGGGCAAAAACAACAAGGCCTATCGTTCCAACCCAAAAATCTATCTCCCCTAAGGCTCCCTTTATAAAAATAGGGATATGTGAGGCTAAAAAAAGAAATATCCCTAAAAGAATAACAGATTTCTGTCTTGAAAAACCGATTTCATCCTCAAGAAATGCTATCGCAGGTTGACACAGGGCTATGGACGATGTAACACCTGCAAAAAATAGTAGAAGAAACCAGACGAAGCTGAAGAACTGACCGTAGGGTATGTTTGCAAATATTGCTGGAAGAGCCATAAAACCAAGATCAAAAGCACCGTGGCTTGCTATTGTTGCTGTCGCCCCAACACCAAAAAATATTACAGAGGCAACAATAGCTATTGATCCTCCCAGTATTATCTCAGCGAACTCATTAACTGAAGCTCCTGCAAGTCCATTTATTGCAATATCATCATCAGGTTTTATATAGGAAGCATATGTCAGTATTGCTCCAAAACCTACACTCAATGTGAAAAAGACCTGACCTGCAGCAGCCAGCCAGACTTTAGGATTCGTGAGAGCTGAAAAATCAGGGTTCCACAAGAATCCAAGGCCATCAAGAAAGTTTCTTCCTTCAGGGGAAGTCAGTGTGAAAACCCTTACCATAAGGAGAATCGCCATTATGAAAATAAGGGGCATGGCTATTTTTGCCACTTTTTCTATCCCGGCGCTTACCCCTCTGTACAGTATATAAAGATTTATAATAAGTGTAATGAGAAAAAATAAATATGTTTCAAGTGGTGGATTCAGTAAGAAACCTTCAGAGCCTTCTCCTGTTTTTTCAATAAGAAAATTTTTGAAAGGCTGAAGGTAATCATGAACATCAGCTGTTAAGGGTGTTGAGGGAAGACCTCCTATAAGACTGAAAAAGCTGTAAAGTAGAGTCCATGACTCTATATATGTATAATAAACAACAACAGTAAGTGGTATAAGAACACCTAAAAAACCAATATATTTTGCAATCGGATTTTTCCAAAGGTAATCAAATACAGCAACGGCCGTTCCATGTCCTTTTTTACTTCCGAATCTTCCTAAAGCCCATTCTATCCACAAAAGAGGTATTCCAAGAAGGATAAGAGATACCATATAGGGTATCATAAACGCACCACCGCCGTTATCAGCTGCCTGAACAGGAAATCTTAAAAAATTCCCTAAACCTATCGCATTTCCTGCAACTGCAAGTATTAATCCTAAACGTGTTCCCCAGTGCTCTCTCTTTACCGTCATTTATCCTCTCATATTATTTGACTGATGATAATATAGATTCATATTATATATAATATCTTAAGACGGATATAATATTAAATTCTGTTTTTGTAGAGGTATGTATGGAAATATTCGCAACAGGGCTTAACTACAAGACTGCACCGGTTGAAGTGAGGGAGAAGCTTGCAATATCTGAAGATAGCTATTCATCAATTTTAGAAAAAATAAACAGAATTCCATCAATTTATGAATGTACAGTTCTTTCAACCTGCAACAGGGTTGAAATATACGGAATTTCAGACAATCCAGAGGAATCTTACCTTGATATTCTAAAAATCCTTTCATCTTATTCAGGTCTTAAGGTTGAGGATCTAAAAAAATACATTTTTTTATACAGGGATAAAGATGCCATAAAACATATATTTCAGGTTTCATCAAGCCTTGATTCTATGGTGATAGGGGAACCCCAGATAGTATGCCAGTTTAAGGACTCATTCACAAAAGCAAAGGAAAGCAAAGCTGTTAAACATGTTATGACAAGGCTTTTTGATAAAGCTATGAATGTTTCTAAAAAGATAAGAACATCAACAGGTATAAGCAAAAGGGCTGTATCAATAAGTTATGCTGCCATAGAACTTGCAAAAAAGATATTTGGTGATCTTTCAGATAAAAATGTTCTTCTCCTTGGTGCAGGGGAAATGGCAGAGCTTGCCGCAAGACATCTCGCTTCGGCAGGTGTCAGACATATCTTCGTTTCAAACAGAACATTTGAGAAAGCTGTTCAGCTTGCCGATGAGTTTGGTGGATCTGCCATAAGGTTCAACAAACTGTTTGAGTTTCTGCCTGAGGCAGACATCATAATAGTCTCAACGGGGGCAAAGGAGCCTATATTAAAAAAGGAACATTTTAAGGAGGTTGACAGAATAAGACAGGGGAAACCTGTTTTTATTATAGATATATCAGTACCAAGAAATGTTTCAGATGATGTGAATGAGATAGAGAATGTTTTTCTGTACAACATTGATGATCTCAAAATGGTTGTTGATAAAAATCTTGAAGAGAGAAAGATTGCAGCAGAATCTGCAAAAATCCTTATAGATGAAGAGGTTGCAAAGTTTGACAGATGGTTAAAACAGCTCCATGTAAGTCCGGTAATAGCAAAAGTAAGGAACTACGCGGATGAAATAAGGGAAAAACAGCTTGAAAGATTGTTCAGGGATATGCCGTATCTAAATGAAAAGGAAAAAGAAAATATAGATCTTGCTGTGAGGGCAATAATAAATAAACTTCTTCACAGACCAACGATGTACATAAAGGACAGAGCTACAAAGGAAAACAGCGAGATCTATGTTGATATATTTGAGGAGATGTTCAGTCCAAAATGGGATCTGAGGAAAAAAAGCAAAAATAGATCTATTAAAAAAGGCAAAAAAAGTGAAAGGTAAGATAATCTCCTACACCGTTATTTTTTTTATTTTAGTTCTGCTTTTCAGTCAGATATCACAGATCTTTGAAAAAACTGAGCTTAAAAACATCAGCTACAAAAAAGGTGAGATTTATAACTTTATAATATCAGGAATTGATACAGACAGTTATATTCTGAGAGGCGACAAACTTATTCAGGATGACGGGAAATTTATAATTGCTTCATTTAACCTTGAGTACCTGAAAAATGGGGAAAATATCTTTATTCGTTCAGATAAAGGCATATACAATACAGCCAAAGATATACTTGATCTTGAAGGGAATGTGAGGATAGTTTCACAGAATCTTTCTATAGAAACAGAAATTCTTAAAATTCTTGTGAAAGAAAGGAGAGCATTCAACACAAAACCTGTTAAAATGTATTCAAGTAACATGGAAACATTTGGCAGTAATATATTTATTAATCTTAAGAAAGAAATGCTGAAACTTGAAAATGTAAAAACTGTTTACAGAGGTTCCTGATGGTCAGGATTTTGCTTATTTTCTTAATCTTTTCATATACTGTTTTTAGTGTTGAGAATAAAAAAGAACCTATAGTTATTGAGTCTGACACTTTAGAATACCTGAAAACTGACAATATGGTTATATACAAGGGAAATGTTGTTGTAAAAAAAGGGGATTTTGTTCTTAAATCTAATCTCTTAAGGATATTTCTTGACACAAAAGGTCAGATAAAAAAAATCCTTGCTTTAGGGAATGTCAGGTTTATTAAAGGCAACAGAAAGGGAAAAAGCGACAAGGCTGAGTACTTTAAAGATAAAAATTTCATTGTTCTTATTGGAAATGCAGAGCTTCAACAGGACAGTAACATAATAGAAGGAGATGAGATAGTTTACTACCTTGATACAGAAAAAGCAGAGGTGAAGGGTAAAAACAAAAGGGTCAGAACAATATTCTTCCCTGAAGAAAAAGGTAAAGGGAAATGACATACTTAGAGTTTTTTGGACTTAAAGAAGATCCATTTAAGATAACGCCAGATTACAGATATTATTATCCATCAAAATCACACAGAATTGCAGATAACCTGCTCCGGTATGTTGTAAAGCATGGGGAAGGTTTCTGTGTGATAGTTGGTGAACCTGGAACTGGAAAGACAACAGTAATAAGGAAATTTATAAGCTCCCTTTCTGACGACATAATATACGCCCTAATACTGACACCAAAGCTTAAACCTGAAGAATTCTTAAAGGTTGTTCTTGATGATCTTGGGGTTCACATTGAAGCAGATTCAAAACATGATCTTCTTAAAAAATTCAGAGAATTTCTTGAGAATAAAGTTTCAGAGGGAAAAAAGGTTCTAATAATTGTTGATGAAGCTCAGAACTTACCAGAAGAAACCCTTGAAGAGCTTAGGCTTCTTTCAAATCTTGAGACAGCGAATGAAAAGCTTGTTCAGATTATACTTCTTGGACAGCCAGAGCTTGACCAGAAACTTAAACTACCACAGCTTAGACAGCTAAATCAGAGAATAACAAACAAAATAAGGCTTATGCCCCTTACAGAAGATGAAACATTCAGGTATATTTACCACAGACTTGCTGTTGCAGGTAAAGGGAACATAAGATTTAAAGATTCTGCCATAAGAAAGATATTCAAATATTCTAAAGGAATTCCAAGAATAATAAACATACTTGCCTCAAGAGCTCTAATGTCTGCTTTCATGACGGGTTCTTTTGTAATAAAACCTGAAAATGTTGAGGCAGCAAAAGAAACTCTTAATCCGGATATCGTTAACCAGAACTCAATAGATTATTTCACAAAAGGGAAGATACTTATATACTCATTGATTATTGCAAACCTTGTAGGTATTATGTATTTACTTTACAGATTAATGTTTACAGAGGGTTAGATGGAAAAGGAGATTCAAAAGGTAAGATCTGTAAAGGGGAAGCTCAGAGTTCCCTCAGATAAATCCATCTCTCACAGATCGGTTATACTGACTTCAATGGCAGACGGTATAAGCAGTGTCAAAAACTTTCTGAGGGCTGGTGATACTCTTACCACCC
>JALTAS010000147.1 GCA_027058925.1 Persephonella sp. | reverse complement strand
GTTTATGTATTATCATTATTATATTATTTGTTCGGGAGTTTTTTATGGTTCACAAAGCTTTGACAATAGCAGGTTCTGACAACAGCGGTGGGGCAGGTATTCAGGCTGATCTTAAAGTTTTTTCAGCCTTTGGTGTATACGGAATGAGTGCTATCACATCGGTAACTGTTCAAAACAGCTTTGGTGTTATATCGTCCAATCCTGTCCCTTCTCAGATTGTTTATGACCAGATAAAGGCTGTTGTGGAGGACATTGGGGCAGATGCTGTCAAGATAGGAATGCTGCAAACAGAGGAGAATGTGATAGCTGTTTATCAGGCTGTTGTTGATTTTGGTATAAAAAACCTAATTGTTGATACGGTGATAAAATCAAAAAATGGAAAATTTCTACTTGATAAGTCTGCTGTTGATATTTTTATAAAAAAGATAATACCTGCTTCATATGTAGTAACGCCAAACATTGATGAGGCTGAGCTGATAACAGGAATGGAGATAAAAAGTGTTGATGATATGAAAAATGCTGCTGTAGAGATCTCAAAAATGGGGGCAAGTGCAGTTATTGTAAAAGGAGGACATCTTCCACAGGGAAAAAATGTTATTGATGTTGTCTATTTTGGTGGTGAGTTTTTGCTGATGGAGTATCCTTATGTGGAAACAAGAAACACCCATGGAACAGGCTGTACATTTTCAGCTGCCATAACAGCCTGTCTCTCAAAAGGTATAGATTGTATAAAGGCTATCAGAATTGCAAGGGCGTATGTTCAGGGAGCGATAGAAAACTCTCTGAGCTTAGGTAAAGGAAGGGGAAGTTTAAACCATTTCTGGAAAGTGATGTGAGTCTTTTTAATGCTTTATTTCCTGCAAAGTGTGTTATATGCAGTAGTCTTTTTGTTTTTGAAGATCAAAATCTTGTTTGTGATGAATGTCTGTCAATGATAAATAAGGAGTATGTTGAATACTGCTCCGGTTGTGGAAGTAAGATAAAAAACTGTCAGGTCTGCTTTAAAAAAAGAGTTTTCCACAGAATACATATTTTTAAAAATAACGACAGGTATATAACAGAGCTTATTTACCATTTTAAGATGAAAGGGTACAAAAATCTTTCCAATGTCATAGCAGAAAAGATACAGGATGACCTGACAGATTTTGTCAAAAAAGAAAGTATAGATATTATCACCTATACTCCCCTTGACAAAATAACATTAAAAGAAAGAGGTTTTAACCATCTTGAGGAAATTCTTAAGAAAATATTTCCTACATATTTGATCTGGGAGGTTGTAGAAAAAATTAAAAAAACTGAACTTCAGATGGATCTCAGCAGAGATCAGAGATTAAAAAATCTAAAAGGGGCGTTTTGCTTAAAGGATATCAGTATAAAAAATAAAAGAATTCTTATATTTGATGACATAATGACTACAGGATCAACTATGAAAGAGGTGTGCGGTGCAATTAAAAAGGGTAAACCAGACAGGGTTTACGGTTATGTAATAGCAAGATAGCTATGACCTTACCTCGTTGTCCATTAAAATGGCTATCCATCTTGTTTCTTCCCTTAGCTCAAAGGCCATCTTTGCTATTATCGTTAGAGGAATTGATAAAAACATTCCTACAGCTCCCAGTACCCACCCCCAGAACACAAGGGAAAGCAGAACAACAAGAGGCGAAAGTCCAACACCTTTACCCATAAACTTTGGCTCAAGTATATTTCCTATAATCATATTTATTGAAAGATACCAGATTGACACAGCAACGGCGTACCCTATTCCCCCATCTATCAAAGCTATCGTTATAGGAGGAACAGCAGCGATTATTGATCCTATCGTTGGTATAAAATTAAGTAAGAATGCAAGGACACCCCACAGCAGAGCAAAATCAACACCAAGTAAAAATAAAAACAGCCATGCCAGTATTCCCGTAAGTCCTGAGGTAACAGTTTTTATCTTCATATACTGTATAACACTTTCAAAAAATTCGTCAACGAGTGGTTTTGTGTCCCTTCCTTTTGATATTATTTTTAGCTTCTGTGCAAATAGATCGCTCTCAAGGAGAATAAAAACTGCAAGTATTATTATAAACATCGCATTTGCAAGTATGTTTCCAAAACTTAAAAGGGAGTTTGATAAAAACTGAAGGATTAGATTAGGGTTTAAAAAGTCAAATGTTATATTATGGGGCAGAGGAATACCAAATTTTTCCAGAATTTTACTGCCCTCGCTTATGTACCAGTTAAGCCTCTGCTGATATTCCTCAAAGTTTTCCCTCATCTCATTAACAGAGGTGATGATCGTTAGAGCAAGTATGTAAACAAAAATTAAATTTATAAAAAGAACAAATACTAAAGACAGCCATTTTGGGATCTTTTTTGATACAAAAAATTTAAAAATAGGAAGGAACATTATCGCAAAGAAGAGAGCTAAAAGAAACTGGACAACTATATCCTGAGCAGCCTTTAAGCCTGCGATTATAACAACGGCTGAAGCAAGGGATATAAGGAATCTGTCCATATAGAACCTGCTGCTGTTTTTCTGGCGGAGAGGGAGGGATTTGAACCCTCGGAGCGGGGAAAACCCGCTCAACTCCTTAGCAGGGAGCCGCCTTCGACCGCTCGGCCACCTCTCCAAAGAGCAGTTATATTATATCCTAATGAGCCTAATTT
>JALTAS010000146.1 GCA_027058925.1 Persephonella sp. | reverse complement strand
CCCCTACCTTATAACCAAAAAAATCATTTATCTCTTTAAAATCATCAATATTCAGTATGGCAAGTTTTGGACTACCAATCTTTTTTAGATCCTCAATCAGCTTGATCCTGTTTGGAAGATTTGTGAGGGGATCTGTGTAAAGTCTTTTTTTAAGCTGTTGGTTTAAATCTTTAAGCTCTTTTTCTCTCTGGACAAGATCTGTTATGTCTCTTTTTATACCAACATAATATCTGCTTTTTCCACTTTCATCTTTTACTGATATTGCAACGATATCAAGGTATCTTTCTTCTCCTTTTCTGTTTGTCATAGTTGCCATAAATCTCAGTCTTCCTTCTTTCTTTAGTTTTTCCCAGACGTCCAATGGATTTTTTATTTTTAGAATTTCTGAAAAATGTTTTCCTTTTATCTCTTCAATTTTGTATCCTAAAAGCTCCTCATTTGATCTGTTTTGATCCACATACCTTCCTTCAGAATCAATTATTCCTATAGCATCAAGAGTATTTTCAAATATCGTTTTGTAAAGGGTAAGTTTTTCTTCTTTTGTTTTTATATCTGATATATCCTTCAGGATAATAATAAATCCTGTTAAACGGTTATCATGCATTAAAGGTGAAACAACAACAAACATGGGTATTTTTGAATTTTCATCTATATAAAAGCAGTTGTATGTTTTTGATCTGTCTTTTTCTTTAAAGTTGTTTATAAACTCTTTTAATGGCTTTTCTCCATTTTCTGGTGTTATTATTTTTATCTTTTCAAGAAAATCTTCATTTTTCTGTGAAAACTCTTCGGCTGATCTGTTAAGAAGAACTACATCATTATTTTTGTCTATAACGATAAGCATGTCTGGGGTACTTGATATAACATCCTCAAGAAATGTTTTTATTTTCTTAAGCTGTCTTGTTCTGTCTTCAACAAGAAACTCTAAAGACTCAGCATACTCCTCAAGTTTTTCTTTTAAAAGATCAAGATAAACAAGATCTCTTGCGTTTACTATTATCTGTTTAAGCTTCCCTTCTCTGTCCTTTATCCCTTTAACTTTTTTTATTACTCTTATCCTTTTTCCATTTTTTGTTTTAAAAAAAACCTCATGGTCTGGGCAGAAATCCTTCTCCTCAACCAATTTTAAACAGTTTTTAAAATCTTCTTCTCTTTCTATGATGTTCAAAACAGATTTTCCTATTATCTCTTCAGGTCTGAAGCCAAGTATTTGCGTGAAAGAGCTGTTTATGTACCTGATTGTTCCGTCAGGATCCATTGAGAATATAATATCAGGAGAGTTGTCCAGTATCTTTTTGAAATTTTCCATAATAGAATCACTTTTTTTCAAGAAGGTATCTTATGTTTTCAAACCATGAGAGGGCATCTTCCTTGTTGTCAAACATCTTACCGTAAAAAACAGACTTATCTGTTGGGGAGGTTGTGTAAAAAACCCACTGGAATGTTTCTCCGTAAGGTTCAGAACTGATAGTTATAAGTTCAACAGCAACTATTGTATCTGTGTTCAGGTATGTATTTTCCTCAATCTGAATAAACATACCAATCTCCTTTTATGCTGTTTCCTCTTCTTTTTTTAGCTCTTCTTTTTTCTTTTTAAACCATTTTATACTTGAATATACAAGAATTATTCCAACAAGCAATCCTGAGATGATTTTTGCTGTTTCAACATCAACATCCCATATTCTTACAGCTGTAAACCACAGGAAGACATATATGAGGTAAGATCCATAAAGAAGTAGCAGGACTGAAAAAGCTTCCCATATTATTTTGGTAATCATTTGCAAACCTCTTGTTTTATTGGACTATACTATTATAATCCAGATGGGAGGTTGAAGTTGCTTATAAGAAAGATAAAGGATATGAAAGAGATTGTAAAAAGGTTAAAAAAAGAAGGTAAAACGGTAGGTTTTGTTCCCACAATGGGATATCTCCATGAGGGGCATATCTCATTGATAAGATGTTCAAAAAAAGATAATGACATTACTGTTGTGAGCATATTTGTAAATCCAATACAGTTTGGGAAAAATGAGGATCTGGACAGGTATCCGAGAGATTTAGAGAGGGATATAGAAATATGCAAAAAAGAAGGTGTAGATTATGTTTTCCACCCATCGGTTGGTGAGATGTATCCTGAAGGTTTCTCAACCTATGTTCAGGTTGAGGGGATTACGGAAAGGCTTTGTGGGGCTTTCAGACCCGTTCATTTTAGAGGTGTAACCACTGTTGTGACTAAACTTTTTAATATTGTTCAGCCAGATAGAGCCTATTTTGGGGAAAAAGATTACCAGCAGCTAAAGGTCATACAGAGAATGGTAAAGGATCTTAATATGGATGTTGAGGTTATAGGATGTCCTATTATCAGGGAAGAAGACGGCCTTGCACTCTCATCAAGAAATAAGTATCTTACCTCTGAAGAGAGAAAATCAGCCCTTTCTATAAGCAAAGCACTGTTTAAAGCAAAGCAGATGTTTGAAAATGGAGAGAAAGATCCTGTAAAAATAGTAGATGAGATGAAAAAGATCATATCTTCACAGCCTCTTGTGAAGGAAATTCAGTATATTGAGATTGTTGATCCTGAAACATTAACACCAAAAAAAAGATTGGAAAAAGGTGATGTTATAGCTGTCGCTGTTTTTGTGGGAAACACAAGGCTTATAGATAATATAAAACTGTA
>JALTAS010000145.1 GCA_027058925.1 Persephonella sp. | reverse complement strand
TAATTATCATTTTTAATAAGGCGGGGAGGCCAATGGCTGCAAAAAAGACAGTTTTAAGTATAGCTATTGATAAAGGTTTACTTTCAAAGCTGAAGGAGTTATCCCGTGAAAAGGGTTACTCTGTTTCAAAACTTATCAGTAAACTTCTTGAGGAAGCACTGTACCTTGAAGAGAATGTATTTAAGGACGAGATTTACAAGAATATTGACTGGCTGAGCGAGGAGTGGAAGGATAAGCTTCAGGTTCTATTCACAAAAGTTCTTGATACAACGCCTGATCCTATATGGATAAAAGATCTAAACCTGAGGATAATCTATGTTAATCAGGCATTTGCTGATCTGTTTGGTGTAAAAAAACAGGAGATAATAGGAAAAAGCGATATTGAGGTCTTACCTCCAGATGTTGCAAAAGAGTGTATTTATTCTGATATGAAAGCCCTTGAAAGTAAGAAGTCTTCCCATTCTATAGAAAAGATAAAATCAGCTGACGGCAGAGAGATCATATTTGATGTTATAAAAACACCTATATACGACAAGACGGGAAAAATAATAGCTATTCTGGGAATATCAAGGGACATAACAGAGTTTGTTAGAATACAGAAAGAGCTTGAAGAAAAAAATAAAGAGCTTGAAGAGGCTTACAGAAAACTTCAGGAAATTTATGAATATGACATTGTTACCGGCCTTATTAAAAAAAGGAGGTTTCTCCAGACTGTAAAAGAGAGTGTTGAAAAACTGCCTGAAGATGGCCAGTACACACTTATCAGTATGGAGATATCAAACCTTGTTTATGCTAACGAGATGTATGGGTATGAGTTTGGTAGCAAACTTCTAAAAGAGTTTTCAAAAAAGCTCAGGGAAAAACTTGATGATATGGGTTTTGATTATATTCTTGGAAAGATAGGTGGAGATAAATTTGGGCTGCTTATCAAGGAAGATATAGTAAACAGGCATATTCTTAAAAAATTCCTTAATTTTGTTAAGTCTGTAAGAGTTCCAACACCTGATGAGGAAAGTTTCTTTGTTCCGAAAATAATATTTGCCGTTAGAAAGGTAACAAGACAGGATCTTCCTGATATAGAGAAGATACTTCTCCAGATGGAAGAGGTTCTCATCCATCTAAGGGAGCATGCAAAAAGAAACTTTGTTATTCTGAAAAGCCAGCCTACGGTTTACAGAAAGGTTATAGAGCTTGAGAAAAAAATGAAGAAAAATCTTGAGGAAGGAAGATTTGAAGTAAGATTAAAACCTGTAAAGGATCTCAAAGATAAATCTGTTTATGGTTATCAGGTGGTCTGCAGTTTTGAGGATATATCGGAAAAAGATGTCTGTCAGCTTCTTGAGAACACATATGTGGATAATGTTCTAAGGGCTATAGATCAAAAGGTTTTTGAGTTTCTGAAAAGAAGGGTTTATCCAAAGACAGACAAGGTAATATTTGCAAGACTCAGACAGTCAACAATAGACAGGATACTTAATCTCCCTGAGGATAAAATTACGAAGGATATAATCTACATCAAAGACAAATCTGTTTTTATGATCTCAGAAAATGTGTTCACAAACAGCTATTCAAGTATTCTTGATCTAAAAAACTCATATAACCTTAAGTTCTGTCTTGATAATTTTGGTGCAGGAAACACATCCATAAAGATACTGACGAGAATGATAGAACATGATCTTTTCCAGTATCTTAAGATAAACGGCTCATTTATAAAAACATCAATTTATTCAACAAAAAGAGAAAGAATCCTCAGAGGAGTAATAGCTGTCAGTAAAGAGTTTAATATAAAAACGATAGCATCCGATGTTGATTCTGAAGAGATGTTGCTTTTTGTTAAGGATGCAGGTTTTGATCTTGCTGAAGGAGACTACATAGGTGAGTCCGTTGGTGTGGATAATGCTATGCTACACCTGCAAGATTAAATCTTTCTCCGTATTTTCCGAATACTAACTTTTTCAGGAGAGGATGCTTTTCAAGGTGAGGATCCTCTCCTATGAGTTTTTTGGCCTCTATTCTTGCTGTGTCAAGTATATCCCTGTCTGACTTTCTTGTCAGATCTGCAAGGCCGAAATTAAATCTTCCTGACTGGGCTGTTCCCATTATGTTTCCCATTCCTCTAAGATCAAGATCAGCCTCTGCTATCTTAAATCCGTCCGATGTTTTCACAAGAATTTTAAGCCTTTCCATTGCTTTTTCTCTTTTCTTTTCAAAATCAGGATCATCAGATCTATACCTGAATTCTTCAGGTACAACTAAAAAGCAGTACCCTTCATAACTTCCCCTTCCTATCCTTCCTCTAAGCTGGTGTATCTGTGAAAGACCGAACCTGTAAGCATCCTCAATAACCATCACAGAGGCGTTTGGTATGTCAACCCCAACCTCTATTACCGTTGTTGAAACGAGGATATCTGCCTTTTTGTTTCTGAAATTTTCCATAATCCTGTCTTTTTCTTCCTGTGTCATTCTGCCGTGGAGGAGAAGAATTTTTCTGTCTGGAAAAGATTTCTTCCATTTTTTGTATCCCTCCTCAGCAGATTTAAGATCTATTTTTTCTGATTCTTCAATTAATGGATAAACAACAAAAACCTGTCTTCCTTTGTCAAGCTCTTTTTTTATGAAAGAGTTCATTCTTTCCCTTTCATCTTCGTAGTATATTACTGTTTCAACCTTTTTT
>JALTAS010000144.1 GCA_027058925.1 Persephonella sp. | reverse complement strand
ATTTAATTCTTCAATAAATATCTCTAACTTTCTTTTGAAATTAAGCCAGATATTGTCCGCTGTTCGTTTCAATAATTCCTGTGAAATTTTTAAAAAACACTAAATTATCCTCAATTTTTATCTGTTCCCTATCCTCAAGAAATTGGAGAATTTGCCTTTTTTCTGGTTTTATACAATCAAACTGTAGTGGTATTTCTGCAAAGTGTAAAATGTACATAATCCTTTACCGCAAAAATATTAAAAAAAACAGTATTCCTACAATTATCCTGTAAATCCCAAAGGGAATGAAGGTATGTTTTTTAATAAAACCAAGAAGGAATTTAATGGATATAACTGCAAATATAAAGGCTGTGACAAATCCTGTGATCAATGTTGTCCAGTTTTCAGGCTGGAAATCTTTGTAATTTTTAAAAATGTCGTATCCTGTTGCGACAAACATCGTTGGAACAGCAAGCAAAAAAGAAAATTCAGCAGCAACTTTACGATCTAACCCTAAAATTAGACCACCGATTATTGATGCCCCTGACCTTGAGGTTCCCGGTATCATAGCAAAAGACTGAAAAACACCTATTAAAAATGCCTTTGGATATGAAATCTTATCTAAACTTTTAATCGGGTATTCTTTATTTCTGTGAAGATATTCTATAAGGATAAATATAATTCCTCCCACTATAAGCATAATAGAAACCACATAAGAGCTGAACAGGGATTTTATCAGTTTATAAAGCAAAAACCCAAGAATTCCTGTAGGTATAAATGCAACAATAAGCCTTTTCCACAGATCAATATCCTTAAAAAGCCTTTCCCTGTATAAAAAAACCACAGCAAGAATTGAACCAAGCTGGATGGCAACCTCAAATGTCTTATGGGCTGTGGTCTGCTGTATACCCATAATATGAGATGCAAGGATAAGATGTCCTGTTGATGAGATCGGTAGAAACTCTGTTATCCCTTCAACTATTCCAAGGATTATTGATTCTAATATTCCCAAGCTTTACCCCTTTTTGAAAATTTTAACATTTTCAGGAGTAAAGCTCATCTGATAATCTAAAGTTAATAGCCTCAATGATATGTTTAAGTTTTATAATATCTGATCCTTCAAGATCTGCTATCGTTCTTGATACCTTAAGTATCCTGTGGTATCCCCTTGCTGAAATGCTGTATTTTTTCGCCGCTGTGTTTATTGCGTTCTCTGCTGAATTTTCAAGTTTTACAAACCTTTCTATCATTAACGTGGTCATCTCGCTGTTGAATGTTATAGGGATTTCCTTAAACCTTTTTTTCTGTATTTCCACAGCCTTTATAACCCTTTCCCTGATATGCTCTGACTTTTCTCCGCTGTTCATTTTAGAAAGATCTTCAGGGGATACACCGCTTACATAACTTACAAGATCTATTCTGTCTATTATAGGTCCAGACAGCTTGTTTCTGTATCTTCTTATTTCTGCATTACTGCATCTACATTCTTTTGAAGGATCATTTTTGTATCCACAGGGGCATGGATTGGCGGCCGCTATAAGCTGGAATTTTGCAGGAAATCTGTATCTTCCTGTTGCTCTTGATATAACTACCTCCCTGTCTTCCATAGGCTGTCTTAAAACCTCAAGGGATGATCTTTTAAACTCAGGAAACTCATCAAGAAAAAGAACCCCGTTATGTGCAAGTGATACTTCTCCCGGTTTTGGGAAGCTGCCTCCTCCTATCAGGGCAACATCAGAAATTGTGTGGTGTGGGTTTCTGTAAGGTCTTGATCTCACGATGAAATCATCTAATATTCCTGCAACGCTGTGTATCTTTGTTGTTTGGAGAGCTTCCTCAAAGCTCATAGGTGGAAGAATTGATGGGAAAGCTTTAGCCATCATAGATTTACCTGATCCGGGAGATCCAACCATCAAGACATTATGAAATCCTGCTGCGGCTATCTCAAGGCATCTTTTTGTTGTGTACTGTCCCTTTATC
Organism: Persephonella sp.; assembly: GCA_027058925.1. Lineage (GTDB taxonomy): Bacteria > Aquificota > Aquificia > Aquificales > Hydrogenothermaceae > Persephonella_A. Next base: position 8,442 of record JALTAS010000144.1, on the reverse strand, counting down.
TCATAAAAGTCTGGATATTTTGCGTAATCTGATAAAAGCAGATCTATATCGGGAGAAACAGGCTTTTTTTCAAGATCTTCATTTAAAAAATCTATTATCTCTCTGAGTGTTGAAAATCCGTAAACATTGATCTCTTTTACGAGGGAAGCCTCTGATGAGTTTTCTTCAGGAAGGATCAGGTTTTTTATTCCGTATTTTTTCAGTCCATAAGCTATAGGAAGAGCTCCTTTTATTTTTCTGAGAGAGCCGTCAAGGGCTAACTCCCCAACAAAGGCAAACTCTTTCAGCTTTTCTTCATTAAACAGTCCTGATGATCCTAATATCCCTATAGCAATAGGTAGATCATAAAGTGTTCCCTGTTTTGGTATATCTGCAGGGGCAAGGTTTACAGTTATTCTTCTTAGGGGAAAAGAAAATCCGCTGTTTACGATAGCAGATTTTACCCTCTCTTTGCTTTCTTTTACAGCGGTATCAGGGAGACCAACAGTTATAAACTGGGGAAGACCCTGTGATATGTTTACCTCAACATCAACCTTGTATCCATCAATACCTAAAACACCCCCGCTTTTTACTGTGCAGAGCATTCCCTCCCCCTTTTGTTGTTAATTATTTACAACCGGAGTAAGTTCTGTTTTTCCTTTCATTCCATCCCAATTTCCTGAATCCATGCCATTTGAAAACATCCATGTTCCTTTCATCTTATTGCCATTAACAGTGCCGCTGAAAGTAACTGATATATTATTTGGTGCTATTGGCATAGGAGACGGGAAGACCCAACCTATCTTGATCTTGTTTCCTACAAGTTCAATTTTTATAGGAATATTTTTTCCTGGATATGTGCCATTTGTATTTAACCTTCCGCTGTAAGTTCCATCAGGATTTTTCCAGATAATCCATGCCCAATCTCCTGATCCTGCATGCCCATAATATTTTCCATGCCAAGCTCCTTCAATGCTCAGCTCTTTTTCAAGGCTGTAAACCCTAATGTTGTCATAATTTACATCCTCAATCCTTCTTTCAAAACATACATACCCTGCATAGTTCATATTTGGATCGTTATCATTAATATCAATTACAAGTCTGTTATTTGCAAAAACTTTAAGGTTCGTGTTGTTTACAATAATTTTCACGTGGGTCCAGTTGTTTATAGGCTTTACATCTTTTACCTTTATATTTGCAATTTGAACAGAACTGTTTCCAGCTAATTTCTCAATAGAAAACTCTCCACATCCTGTAACATGAACTCTATAAGCTATAAGCGGATTTTCCTTGACTCTGAGATATATATATCCGGCATCACAGTAGTTATGCACAACACTATAATCTGTTTCAAGAATAAAGTCCTTTAGCTGAAGATTTTTATTACAGATCTTACCTCCTCCTTTTAAAATCACAGCTTTTGTTATTCTTTTGTTCGCATCTACAATAGTAACAACACTTGCGTTATTCCCTGTAAATGATCCGATTGGAGGTGTTTGCCCTATACCATACTTTTCAAAATTTTCAGAAAAAACAAGTTTTCCCTGTGGTTGAGATTTCTGCTGGGTTTGGGGTGCTTGAGTAATCTGTTTTGCAGGTTGTGCCGTTGAAACAGGTTCTGTTTTTGGTGTTGTTTGACCCCCCTTATATCTGAAGTAACTTTCTGGAACGTACTTTTCTATGGCTTTTACAGCGTTATCAATCAGTACCATAACCGCTTTTTCCATAGGTGTATTCCTGTAAACCTCTAATCCGCCACCTAAAGGAATTGTTCCTAATAATCCTCCACCTAAGCCCCCTACATTAAAACTTGAGGCTTTTCCTTCAACCCTTGTTGAGTTTATTATTCTTCCTGTCCTTACATCTATAAATCTGAGAGTTACTGCTATATAAGCTTCTTCTTTTCCGATCTTAACACCACCTAAAAGGGGTATTTTGGGTATAAGACCGCCAACACCACCTTTTATTCCTCCTGCATGTGGCTCAAAAGCAACTATTGAACCGACAACGAGTATATCAGCACCTTCCATCAAACCTACCTGAGGAGCTTTACCTGGCTGAACCAGACCTGACTGACCAAGTTCAAGCTCTTTTTTAATCTCTTCAAGCCCTTCCCCTCTTTCAAGAACGATAAATTTCCCTGATCTGACAAGTGCATCAACAAGCATATCTCTTATACCACTTCCTATCTGTCCTCCACATTTTGCTGCCCTGCACTTGAAGTTTGCGACGGCTATTCTTGCTTTTGGTCCTTCATATTTGACAGCCTTGTTAAAACTCTGTTCTGTTGTCTGGACTGATGTTGTCGTAACACCAGCTCCACAACCGTTAAGATAAATACCAATCATAACGAACAGAAAGATAAGAAAACCCCCTTTCCACTCTTTTTTCATCTGCTTCTCCTCCACTACTGTTTTTCAAAGATTAATTTACTGCAAGCTCACTAAAGTATCAAGAAATTGTTATTAAAGTTTGATTAGTAAAATAAAGGTTTATAGTTTTATAATAAGGTTAAAAACTTTCTTCGGGTGGAAATTTGCTGAAAATACTGATTGTTTTAATTTTGATGTCTTATTTTATTTCTTCAATAGGTTTCTGGGTTTACCTGTTTACTAAAAAAGATGCAGGGAAAAGGCTTGGTTTTAGTTTTTATGGTATCGGTTTTCTTCTTCAGCTTGCGTATATCGGAATAAAGGATTATCAGGCTAAAAGTTTTGCAATGGCTGCAGAAAGTGAACTACCTTTTTTCCTTGCGTTTTCTATTGCGATTGTGTTTTTTGGTCTGTCGTGGAAGTATAAAAAACAGCTGAGAGATTTTGGTTCTTTGTTTGCTCCTATTAATGTTTTTCTTGTTGCTTTAACTCTTCCTTATTACGGTGAAATAACAGCACAGTACAAAAATGCATGGTTTTATGCCCATGTTATACTTTCTATGATGTCTTATGCTTTCATAATAGCTGGATCCATTGTTGCCCTTGTCTATATTCTTACCCAGAGAGATCTTAAAAGGAAAAAGTTGGACTCTTTTCTCGTTTCAAAATTCTCCTCTTCCCTTATGCTTTTGCAGGATATTGAATACAAATCAAATGTTGTTGCCTTTGTTATGCTTTCTCTTGCTCTTATTGCTTCTTCTGTATGGTCAAGTGTTTATCTTGGAAAACACTGGATATGGGATCCAAAACAGATAGCCCTATCTCTATTATGGGTTTATTACGGATTTATAATACACATCATGGTTATAAAACATGAGAAGGGGAAAAAAGCCTCGTACCTGACAGTTTTAGGAGGATTTTTTGCATTCGTTATCTACTGGTTTATAAAGCACCCTAACTACTGAGGAATTCAGACACTTTGAAGATGGGGTAAAAATCAAAACCTTCTTTTTTAATATTTTCTTCTCCGCCTTCTTCCCTGTCAACAATAGCTATAATCCCCAGTATCTCAAGGCCGAAATCCTTTGCGACCTTTGCTGCTTTTAAGGAGGATCCTGCAGTTGTTACCACATCTTCTACGATAAAAACTCTTTCCCCGGGCTTAACATTTCCTTCAATCTGTTTTCCTGTTCCATGTCCTTTAGGCTCTTTTCTGACAACAAAAGGTTTGATCGGCTTTTTGTTAAGGTATGACACAATAGCTGTAGCATAGGAGATAGGATCTGCTCCAAGCGTAAGACCCCCAACGGCATCCGGATTTTTGTCTTTTATCATATCAAAAATGAGATTACCTATTATGTATCCACCTTCAGGGTCAAGAGTAACAGTTCTAAGATCCATGTAGTATCTGCTCATCTTTCCTGATGAAAGTTTGAATACTGGTTTGTCGGATATTTTTAAAGCCCTTTCATTTATCATCTGTTTCAGTCTTTCCCTGTAATTCAAGTCATTCCTCCTATATTTCCATTTTTATTTTTTTTCTAACCCTGTAAACATCATTAAGGTTTATATCTGCATGTATTATACCCTCTTCATCATCAATAAATGCAAGGGTTTCTCCCCATGGATCATAAATTCCTGAACTTCCTGCATACTCAATGTCCCCTATTTTTCCTGTTGTATTACTGACTATAACAAATGACTGATCCTCAATTGCCCTTGCCTTTGATAAGATCTCAAGGTGCTTTTTCCTCGGTTTTCCCCATTGAGAGGGAACAAGTATGATCTCAACACCTTTTTTTCTGAGCGTGTAAGAGATATTTGGAAATCTTAGCTCAAAGCATATCATTATTCCCAGGTTCCCATTTGAACTTTCTGTAACGTCAAAGTTTCTGCCCGCTCTGTAATACCTGTGTTCACCTGTTGGTCTAAAAAGCTTTACTTTAGCCTGTTTATAAACTATTTCGCCATTATCTATAACAAAAGCTTTATTGTAAATATTGTTTCTTGATTTTTCAGGAAGTGTTCCTGATATTACAAGATGTTTTTCCTTTGACAGATCCTTTAATGCTTTATGGATAACAGGTGTTTCTTTAATATGTCTTTCCAGATTTTCATTATCAAAACCACAACTGAACATTTCTGGCAGTAAGATGAGAGATCCCTTTTCTACATTTTTTATATAAGAAAAGATTTTATCTAAGTTTTTTTCGGTATTTCCTAACTCAAGGTTAAGCTGCAGGGAATAAACAAGCATACCTCTCTCCAGATTTTGTTCAGGGACTAAAGAATTTTATCATAAATAACCCTACTCTTATATCTGCTTAAATTAAGGAAGCGGTATGTAAATCCTGATAAAATATTTTCAAAAACTTATGTTTGAGGAGTTTTTAATGGAAGAAAAAATCTTATCTGCTCACGGGCTGACTGTTGAAGAGTATAAAAAGATCATTCAGCTAATTGGAAGAGATCCTAATGAGGTTGAGCTTGGTATATTTGGGGCTTTGTGGAGTGAACACTGTTCTTATAAATCATCAAAACCTTTTTTGAAGGTATTCCCAACAGATGCACCATGGGTTCTGCAGGGACCTGGAGAAAATGCAGGTATTGTTGAGATAGATGATAAATACGCTGTTGCATTTAAGATAGAATCCCACAACCATCCATCTTATATAGAACCTTTTCATGGAGCGGCAACAGGTGTTGGAGGTATCATAAGGGACATTCTTTCTATGGGGGCAAGACCTGTTTGTGCCTTTGACAGCCTTAGATTTGGAGATCCAAGAAATGACGGAAAAAGGGAAAATATAAAAGATGCAAAGCCGATAGCTCAGGGCGTTGTTAAAGGTATAGGTTTTTACGGAAACTGTATAGGCGTTCCTACGATAGGTGGGGAGGTGGTTTTTGATGAGGTTTATGCAGGAAATCCTCTTGTGAATGCTTTCTGTCTGGGAATTTTGGAAAAAAACAGGATATTCAGAGCAAGGGCTACAAAAATAGGACAGAAGATGGTTATGGTTGGTTCATCTACAGGTAGAGACGGCATACATGGAGCAACGATGGCATCTGCTGAGTTTACAGAAGAGTCTGAATCAAAAAGGCCGAATGTCCAGATAGGTGATCCATTTTTTGGTAAAAGGCTTGTTGAGTGTACATTAGAGGTTATGCAGAAAGGTCTGATAGTAGGGTGTCAGGATTTTGGAGCTGCGGGACTTGCAGGATCAACATCAGAGTTTGGTTCAAAATCAGGAATGGGAGTAAGGGTTTATCTTGAAAATGTTCCCCTCAGGGAAGAAGGAATGACGCCTTATGAGATACTCCTTTCAGAATCTCAGGAAAGAATGCTTTATGCTGTTGATGAAAAGAATGTTGGTCAGGTTATAGATATAGCGAAGTCTTACGGTCTTGAGGCTGCTGTAATAGGAGAAACAACAGACACAAAAAGAATGGAAGTTTTCTACAAAGGAGAGAAGGTTGCAGACCTTCCCATATCTGCGATAGTTGATGACGCACCTGTTTACAACAGACCGAGAAAAGAACCTGAATATCTTAAGAAAACAAGAGCGTTTGATCAAAACAGTTTGCCAGAAGTTGATATAAAAGAGGCAGTAAGAAAGGTAATATCTTCCCCAACAATAGCCAAAAAAGAATGGGTTTACAGACAGTACGATCATGAAGTTGGAATAAACACAGTTGTTAAACCGGGGAGCGATGCGGCTGTTTTAAGGATAAAATGGGCTATAAAACCGGAGATAAACTCTGAAAAAGCTGTTGCCGTATCTTCCGACGGAAATGGAAGATGGGTTTATCTTGATCCTTACGAGGGTGGAAAGAGGGTTGTTGCAGAAGCCGTCAGAAATATTTATATTACAGGTGCAAAGCCTCTTGCAATAACAGACTGTCTTAACTGGGGAAATCCAGAAAATCCAGAAATAATGTGGCAGTTTGAGATGGCAACGAAAGGAATGGCAGATGCCTGCAGACAGCTGAATACTCCTGTTATAAGCGGAAATGTATCACTCTACAACGAAACTGTTCTTCCTGATAAAAGGGTAAATATTTACCCAACCCCTACTGTGGTTGCTGTTGGTGTTTTGGAAAGGCCTGAATACGCGATCCCTTCATACTATCAGGAAGAAGGAGATATTATTGTGATAATCGGTGAGATTGACAAAGAACCTACAGTAAACGGTAGTGAGTATCTTAAAGAGGTTCACGGTCTGGTATCAGGATCTATTCCACCTGTGGATTTCGGTGTGGAGAAGAAACTGTCAGAATTTATAATGGAAAACAGACAAAAAATAAAATCCGCCCATGATGTTTCAGACGGTGGTCTGATAACAACGATTTTAGAGTCTGCATTTTCAGATGAAAAAACTTTTGGTCTTGACCTTCAGATAGACACGAAATATAGACCTGATTTTGAGCTTTTTGATGAGATGAGAAGCATTGTTGTGATTTCTGTTTCAAAAGAAGACATCCCGTATCTTGAGGCTAAAGCAAAGGAGATGGTTTTAGGATTTAGAGTATTAGGAACTGTAAAAAATGATCCGATTCTTAACATAAAGATTGGAAATCTGGAATTTTCTGAGGATATGAACAGGCTTAGAAACTTGTGGGAAAACAGATTGAAAGATCTGTTAGACTGATCTTTCCCTAAATTTTGAAAATTGACCTGTATCAATTAAATCTCAAAAAAATAGTTTTATAGTTTTCATATCAAAACATAAAATCACACATCAGCAGGTCATAAATCCTATCATTTTGGGGAGGGATCAGTATGACAACTTCAGCTGAGGTTTTATTCGCCCTTAAGGTGGTTTACACCATCTATGCCTTTGCTATTATGTCCTTAATAGGGTGGTTTGCCCACAGGGTAACAAAAAAGCCCGAAACTTACAAAACATGGCTTACACCGAAGGTATTCTACACTTATCTTGGAATTCTTGTTGTTGTTGGAGTAGGGATTCATATCCTTACTTATAACAAAATTCCCTGGGTTGCATGGGAGTTGAAAAAACATAAAATTCCTGCAGACAAAGAGATTAACATCAAGGTGAAGGATCATGAATTCATCTTTCCTGATGAGATACCTATTACTATCAAATGCGGTGAAGTAGTAAAATTCAATGTTGTAAGTGATGATCTAACCTATGGTTTTGGTCTGTTCAGACCGGATCACTCTATGGTTTTTCAGATGCAGGTGGTTCCTGGACATGATAACCAGTTGCTTTGGCAGTTTCATGAAGAAGGAACTTTTTATGTATTAAGCACAGAGTATTCAGGTCCTAAAGGTGCCAGAATGAAAGTTCCTGAAGCCTTCAGAATTATTGACTGTAATAAACAGGTTTCAATGGAGGGGGAAAAATGAGCATAAAAGATATTCTGATCAATGGAAACAATGGAGGTCTTAACCATGAAGGATTAAGTCCTCTCCAGAAAATAACTCTGAGATTTGTTGTAGTAGGTCTTATTTTTTATGGAGTTGCTGCCATTGAGGGAATGTTGATGAGAGGGCAGGAGATTACACCTCTTCCTTTTATAGATGACAGCCACTTTTTTGCTATTATGACTGTCCACCCGATAGTAGGAATATTTGGCTCAACATATCTGATAGTGTTTGGAGCATTTTTATTCCTTGTTCCTTATCTTATGAAAAAGCCCATATTCAGCCTTAAGCTTGCCAACTTTACATGGATAATAATGTCTGTCGGAACTGTTCTTGTATGGCTTTCAGGTTTTATTTACCATTATGCCCCTTTATACACAATTTACTGGCCACTTCCTGCAGATTTTACCCAGTTCAGTGTTGCCGGTGCTGTGATGTTTGTTGTTGGTGTTGCCTTTATTATGATAGGAACTCTGGCCTTTATAATTAACATATATGGAACGGTATTTTACACACCAAAAGGTCAGAAAAAACAGCCTATAAAACCACTGCTTATGAGTGCTTTCGGGATAGATGGCTTTCTGAATATACTTAATAAAATCAGAGGAAAAGAGCCTTATGTAAAGGAACCTCCACTTTCTCTGCCTATCGTTGCCATATTCAGGGGGACGGTTGATACATTTTTGGATGCACGTGTTATAC
>JALTAS010000143.1 GCA_027058925.1 Persephonella sp. | reverse complement strand
AAGGTTTATCTTGAACTGAAAAACAAACTTCCTGAAAATCAGTTTATCGGGTATGAAAAACTTGAGGTTGAAGACGCAAAGATACTTGCAGTAGTAAAAGATGAAAAAGAGGTTGAACTGCTGAGAGAGGGAGAAACAGGAGAAGTAATACTTGATATAACCCCCTTTTACCCAGAAAAAGGGGGACAGGTCGGAGACACAGGAATATTAGAGGGGGATGGATTTTTATTTGAGGTTACAGACACAAAGACCCCAACAGAAGGGATAATAACCCATACAGGAAAGGTGATATTTGGAAATCTAAAAAAAGGCTCAACAGTTCACGCAAAGGTGGACAAGGAAAGAAGACAGGACATAATGAGACACCACACAGCAACCCACCTTTTACATGCAGCTTTAAGATCACTACTTGGGGATCATGTTAAACAGGCAGGTTCTCTTGTTCACCCAGAATACCTGAGGTTTGATTTTACACATTTTGAAGCATTGACAGATGAAGATATAAAAAGGATTGAGGAGTTTGTAAATCAGGAGATAATGGCAAACCATCCTGTAGTGTGCAGGGAAATGCCTATTGATGAAGCTCTTAAAGCCGGTGCCATAGCTATATTTGAGGAAAAATATGGCGAGGTTGTAAGGGTTATATCAGCAGGAATATCAACGGAGCTGTGTGGGGGAACTCATGTATCAAGAACAGGAGACATAGGATACTTCAAGATAATCTCAGAAACTGCTGTAGGATCAGGAACAAGAAGAATAGAGGCTGTAGCAGGGAGAAAAGCTGTTGAAAAAGGGTTAAAAGAGCATTTCCTGATAAAAGATATAATGCTTATTCTAACATCAAAAGAAGACCAGATAATTGACAGAATAGAAAGCCTGAAACTCAAAGTAAAAGAACTTGAGAGAGAGCTTGAGACCATAAGGAAAAAGTCTGTAGTTGACAGAATAACCCAGATACTGAATGTTGAGGAAAGGGAAGATTACAAAGTGGCTTACGGGAAGCTTGATAGTTTATCTCCAAATGAGCTCAGGGATCTTGCAGATGTTGCAAGAGCAAAATTAGGCAGATCTGTTGTTCTCCTTGCATCTGTAGATAAAGAAAAAGGAAAAATAAACCTTATCACAGCAGTATCAAAAGATCTTACAGACAAGATAAAGGCAGGTGAGATAATCAAAGAAGTTGCCCCTATTTTAGGAGGTAAGGGAGGTGGAAGACCTGATATGGCTCAGGGAGGAGGAACACAGATAAACAATCTGGATCAGGCATTTAAGAAATTTTTAGAGCTGGTATAGATGATTGATAACAAAAAATTGGAGAGCATTATTATTTTCTGCTCTCCTGACTTCCTCAGCTTTTGGACAGGAAAAGTTTATTGATTTAATTCACAGGAGAATTTCATCTGTTGTTTTTACAACAGTATCCAGATTTGATAGTTTTTTTGCAGATCCCCGTATCAAAGAAGAATCAAAAGCCTATCTTAGACTCAGAGCAGGTTTCAGGTACGACAGTTCCCCTGACTTCAAAAACATACTGAAAGTAGATTTTAAGATAAGGCTTATAAAACTTGAAAAAAGATTAGGCATATTTGTTGAAAGCTACAAGGAGAGATTAACAAGAAAAGAGGAAGAAGAACCTATTGAGATAAAAGAAAAAAACAAAGAGCAGATATCGGTAGGTGTTGAATACAGACCTGAAAAAACTAAAGTATTAAGACACAGATTCTCAATAGGTATTACAAGCTCCCCAAAGATCTATGCAAAATATTTTATATCCAATATTCCTGTAATTTACAAAAGATGGGAAATAACAGCTTACCAGTGGTTCAGGGCAGAAAAAAGGATAGATGATTATAAACTTGAGGAAAGAACACAGCTTTATATAGACAAGCTACTGGCAAATGATTTTGTCTGGAGAATTTATATTGAAAGATACAAGGACTCAAAAACTCCTTATCAGGTTATAAACTACATATCTTCACTCAGAATATTTAACCCTGTTGGATTTTTTAAAAAACCTTTAGCCACAGAAATTTTTGCAGGTATTACCCAGAAGAAGCTCATAAATGCAAAGGCATCAAATTACACCCTTCAGTACAGAATAAGGGCTAATATTTACAAAAATTGGGCTTTCTTTAATATCTATACAGGATCAAACTGGCCTGAAAGCAGAGGCTTTAAAGGAACCCCTTTTATTAAGATCTTCTTTGAGTTTTATTTTGGAAGGATATAAAATTGGAACTTTATATCACTTTTGTTTCTTAAGTTTGACACACAAAATATATTTAATCAGAACTTCTTTATCCCAAAAGTTGTAATACTTGAAAGTATTATAGATTTATCCTACTTTATAGTAGGAGGTGATAATTTATGAGTGTTGTGAAAAAAACAGTATCAATTCCAGAAGAAATTTATAAAGAAGCACGAGAGATTTCAAACAACTTTAGCCAAATAGTAAAAGAAGCCTTAAAAGAATATTTAAAGAAAAAGAAAAAAGAAAAGATCTTATCAATGGCAGGGGCTTTGAAAGATTGGGAAATAGAAGATGGTATTGAATATGAAAAAAAGATGAGAGAAGAAGATATTGAAACTCAAGAAAAAAGGGAGAAAAGTTGGGATATATAATAGATACTGATGTCTGCATAGATTTTCTAAAAAATAAAGATTATGCAGTAAATCT
>JALTAS010000142.1 GCA_027058925.1 Persephonella sp. | reverse complement strand
ATAATTTTCAATGTTCTGAGATAAAAGAGGGAATATACAAGCTTAAAGAAATCAAGGAAAACTTTAGACCTGATCTTTTTATTATTTATATGCCTTACAACTACTTTGAGGATAAAAATTTCAAGCTGATAAATGAAGCTGTAAATCCTGTGGAAAATGTTATAATCTCAACAGTTGCCACAGTAAAAGATGATCAACTTATTTATAACTCAATAGGTGGTGTGGCACTAAAGTTTGAAAAAAATGGAAAAATCTCAATAAAAAGTAAAAAAGATATATCCCAGGACACTCAAAGCTCAGCTTCTTTTTTGGAAAAATCTCTTATACAAGAAAGTTCCGGAACAAACCTTATCTTTTCAACCTCATCAAACCTTTCAGTACATAGAATACTGAACAATGTTTTTAACAAACAAAAAAATGTTAGGCTTTACGGTGGAGTAGCCTCATCAGATGCTAAAGACTTCAGAACCTATATCTCACACAACGGGAATATAATAAAGGACGGCTTTGTAATTCTGAACATGCATAACATACATTCATTCAATACCGTATCTATGGGGTTTATTCCTGTAGGAACAACTTATAAAGTAACGAAAGCAAAAGACAACAAAATATATTCCCTTGACGATATTCCCATCTCTTACTTATTAAATAACATACTGAACAATACAGGTGTATCGGTAAACCAGCTTGATCCTGTAAAAACTTCTCAGATTATGTGGGAATTTCCTTTCTTATTTATTGATGAAGAAGGTCATATAAGTCACATGCTTGTACCCATGATGTACGACAACAATGATGGTGGATATGCATTTTACGGTGAGGTGGTTCAGGGATCAAAAATAAAGTTAGGTACAGGAGACAGCGAGGACATTTTAATTGATGTTAATTTAAGAGCAAGCGAGTTCAGACAGATATGTAAGAGAAAAGGTAATCCTGATCTTATATTTAATATTACATGTACAGCGAGAAATCACCTTTTGCTAAGCGACGGGAAAGAAAAAGACGAACAGAGAATATACTATGGATATTTAAAAGAAACCCCCATAACAGGTTTTTTAACCTTTGGAGAGATAGGACCTGACAAGATGGGAAAACCTGGAAAATTTTATAATGAAACCTCAATTCTTGTTGGGCTGGTAGAAAGATGAATTACAAAATAAAGGAAAGAATTCTAAAAAATCTTCTGATTGAAATAACCAAAAAGTATGATTATCTCATTTCAGAGTTTAAAACAGGGGAGATAAACAAAAAAACAAAGCTTTTGTACGACTATGTTACAGAACTGCTAAACAGAGACGGTCTTAAAGAAAAGATGAGATCACTATCTAAACTTTCTGAAAAAGAAAATAAAAAAATAGCTATTATCGCAATAGATCTTGATAATTTTAAGATAATTAATACCTCTTATGGGCATGAGATAGGAGATATATTCTTAAAAAATGTTGCACAAACTCTAAGAAAAATCTCCGGTTCAAACTGGATCGTGGCAAGAACCGGCGGTGATGAGTTTATGGTGATTATATATGGTGCAAGCTACATCTCTTTACCTGCTGAGGTTGAAAGAATAAAAAATGAGATTGAAAATCTTAGGATAAAGGTGGGAGATTCTGTTATAACTACAACAGCATCCTTTGGGGTGTCTGTATTTGATCCTGCATCAGATGAAAATATATTGGAATCTATAAACAAGGCAGAAGTTGGTATTTACCAATCAAAAACCAAAGGCAAGAGCCGTATAACATTCTCAACAGAAAAATTTCAGGAAAAATTCAGGCAGTTAGAGGAAAAAAAGAGAATTATTGAGTATGTATTGAACAGACCTGAAAACATTCTTGTTTTTATACAGCCTATTGTCTCCCTTTCCGATGAAAAGATCATCGGGGGAGAAATACTGTTAAGAATTCTAAATGATGGAAAAATAATACCTGCTTTTGAAATTATTGAACCTGCCGAGACTTTTGGATTGTTAAACAGACTTGAAGAGATACAGCTTAAAAAATTCTTTGATTTTCCCAATCTAAAAAGACTGAAAGGAAAAAATATCTTTATAAACAGGCATATAACGGATGACAATGTATATGTGAAGAATCTTATTGACAGGCTTTCTCATTTCAGGGAAAAGACAGGAATTAATATTGTGATTGAGATAACAGAAAACTCTTTTGTCCAGAACTTCTCCATATTGAAACAGCTTATATTTTATGCAAAAGAAAAAGGGATCCTATTTGCCCTTGATGATTTTGGAGCAGGGTTTGCATCTTTTGGCTATGTATCAAAAGTTCCTGTAGACATAATTAAGATAGACGGATCTATAATAAAAGAGTGTATCTCTGATAAAAAACATCAGGCTATATTGAAAGCTATCTCTATTCTTTCTAAAGATTTAAACATAAAAACAGTAGCTGAGTTTATAGATTCAGATATTAAAAAAGAAAAGTGCAGTGAATTTAATATTAACTATGGACAAGGATTTTTGTTCAGCAAACCGGTTGAGCTTTCTGAATTCATCAAGATGTTATAGTAAAATAATCCCATGAAAAAAAAGATTCAAGTAAAAAATCTAACAAAAAAATTTGGTGAAAAAATCGTTCTGAAAAACATTTCCTTTGATGTATATGAAGGGGAAATTTTTGTCCTTATGGGAGGAAGTGGAAGCGGAAAAAGTACAACAATAAAACATATAATAGG
>JALTAS010000141.1 GCA_027058925.1 Persephonella sp. | reverse complement strand
CACCTGTCTTCTATTGTGCAGGCGTGGAGCATAACATTATGCCCTACCGTAACCTCTTTTCCTATTATTGTTGGATACTTTTTGTGGTCAACATGTATTATCGTTCCATCCTGAATGTTTGTTCTGTCTCCAATTCTTATGTAGTTAACATCTCCTCTTATAACGACGTTATACCATATTGAACAGTCTTCTCCTATCTCAACATCTCCTATGATAACGGCATTTTCTGCTATAAATGCTGTTGGATGGATTTTAGGGTATTTCCCTTTATAAGGCTTAATTATCGCCATTTTTCCTGCCTCTATTTTTTTTCAAAAATCTGTACCCAACAATAAAGTAAAGGGCTGTCATTGATGCCATTATTAAAAATACCAGTGCGATGTATAAGATCTCCATTTATTCTCCACTGTAAACAGCTTTTCCTGTTTCTGTTTCCCAGATTGTGACAGAAACAACCTTTATGTCGTCAAGCAGACCTGCTTCTTTTAGTTTTTCCTCAAGAAATTCATAAATAAATCTTGCAAGTGCTTCAGCTGTAGGACAAAAATCCACAACAAACAATTTTAAAAATCCAAAATTTTCTTTAAAGGCAGGAAAAAGAGGATCATTTTTGTCTATTATGAATGAGTGATCCATCTGATTGTCTATAAGATCTTTAAGGGCAGCCTTTATGTGATAAAAATCTATAACCATTTCCTGATCGTTCAGTTTATCAGAGCCTACAGTAACCTCAACCTTGTAGCTGTGTCCATGTATGTTTATGCAAGGGTTTGGAGGTACTTCTTCTCCCATAAGTTTTGCTCCCCTGCCTGACATAAGGTTTTGCTTCCACACCCTGTGTCCAGCCTCAAACTTAAACCTTTTTGTTATCTGGTATTTCATTTTTAACTCCTTAAAACTTTATCCTGTAGCCGTCAAAAACAGGACCTTCATAACAGACCCTAACATAGCTGTCGTTCTGGGTGTCTTTCACAACACACCCAATGCAGATACCAAAACCGCATGCCATTTTACTCTCAAGGGATAGGTAAGCCGGAATGCTGTATTTTTTTGCAAAGTCCATAACAGCCCTCATCATACCTTTTGGACCGCAGACCGCAAGGGCTGTATCCATTTTTTCATTAATGAGTTTATCCAGATCTTTTGTTACAAGGCCTTTTTCTCCATAAGATCCGTCCTCTGTATATACGATCACATCATTCTCAAAACCATTATCTTTGATCCATTCCAGCATTGAAAGCTGTTCTTTTCTCCTGACACCGTAAATCGCCCTGAAGCTTTTTCCCATCTGTCTTAATTTTTTCATAAAGAGGGAAAGCCCTGCAAATCCTATTCCACCACCAACTATAACATAATGCTCATGGTAATACGGGAAGAAATTCTTCCCAAGTGGTGCAAGGACAGATACCTGATCTCCTTCTTTAAGATGGGTAAGTATCTGTGTTCCCCTGCCGTAAACATCATAAAAAAGAAGAATGTCTTCCCCCTGAATGTCTGCTATCGCAAAAGCTCTTCTCATCATAGGATCGTACTGGTTTTCGTAAGTAGGTCTTACCATCGCAAAAGATCCTGCAGGTGCATCTTTTAGCTCAGGTGCCCTGATACGGAGAAGATAGGTGATCCCTGATAAATGTCTGTTTTCCAGTACTTTGTATTTTTTGTCAAATATCAACACACAGCTCCTTACAGGATTTTATAACTGGTATTATTATCTCAAAAAAGGATAGATTGGAAAATAGATAAAGTGAACCCCCAAAAGGGGGTTGATTTTGATTAATATTTTCTTTCCTGTGGCTGGTATTTTGTTATTCTGACTTCTGAGTATTCTACTTTTGGTCCGTCTTCTGTATAGTATGAGAGAGAGTGCTTCAGGAAGTTTTCATCATCTCTCTCAGGATAATCCCTTCTTGCGTGGGCTCCCCTTGATTCTTTTCTCATTTCTGCTGTTATAGCTATAACCTCTGCAAGATCAAGAAGATGTCCAAGCTCAAGGTAGTTAATAAGAGCTGTGTTAAACAGCTTTCCGCTGTCTCCGGGGGCAAGGTTTTTGTATCTTTCTTTCAGCTCTTTAATTTTTTCTATAGCTTCCTGCATTGGGTTTTCTTCCCTGAATATTCCAACCTTATCCCACATAGTCTGAGACATCTCCATTCTAATATCGTTGATATTTTCTGTTCCTTCTTTTTTGAGAAGTTCCTCTATCTCTTTTCTTGCCCTTTCTTCTTCAGCTTTGTAGTTATAAGAGTTATCTTCAGGTTTATTCCTTGCATACTCAACAGCGTGAGCTCCAGCAGGTTTTCCGAAAACAACGATATCAAGGAGGGAATTTCCACCAAGTCTGTTTGCACCGTGAACAGAAACGCATGCACACTCACCTACAGCATAAACACCTTTTACCGGTGTCATAGAGGATTTGTAATCCTCAACATGTATTCCGCCCATTGAGTAGTGGGCTGTTGGTCTTACTGGAATTGGCTCTTCAATAGGATCAACACCTTCAAAGTCTATAGCTAACATTCTTATCTGTGGAAGTCTTTCTTTTATTTTCTGAGCTCCAAGGTGTCTCAGATCAAGATGGACATAAGCCATCATACCTTCTCCCCAGCCTCTTCCTTCAATAATTTCAGTCTCCATTGCCCTTGAAACCAGATCCCTTGGTGCAAGTTCCATTTTGCTGGGGGCATACTTTTCC
>JALTAS010000140.1 GCA_027058925.1 Persephonella sp. | reverse complement strand
CATTTGGGATAACAATTGATCAGATTATACAGGATCACCCGAAAATAAAAGCTATCCAGAAAAAGATACAGTCTTACGAAAAAAGGGCAGAGTATGAAAAATCACTTCCTGATCCTGTTGTCAGTTTATCCATAAAGGATATTCAGTTTTTTTACCGTCCATTTGATAGAGGAGTTGAACCTATGCAGGCTTTTGAGATAGCTATTTCCCAGTATTTTCCCTTAAAGGAAAAAAGGAAAAAAAGGGCAGAAATCTTTTATCTGAAAAAAGATGCCTATTACTGTAAGCTAATAGATGAAAAGCAAAAATATATATACCAGATTTACAAAAAGGTTTACAGAATTTGGGAAGCAGAGCAAAAACTGAAGGTAATATCAGAATACAAAAAACTGGCGAAAGATCTCATAAAATTGACAGATACCCTGTACTCTGTAGGCAAGGTCTCCCAATCAGAAGTGTTTGATGCTCAGTATTTTTATTCTCAGCTTTTAGAAAGGGAGATATACCTGAAAAGAAAAAGACAGATCATTTTTTCACAGCTTAAATATTTTGTGGATGAAAATATTCAGATAACACCTGAAAAACCGAAGAAACTAAAAGAGATCAAAACCCTTATAAATAAAGCAGAAAAACAAAACCCTCTAATATGCTATTTCAAACAGAGATTAAAGGAAAGAAAAGCGAAGATAGAGCTTGCCAGACTTGACTACAAACCAGATTTCAGATTTTTCAGTTCTTACTCTTTTAGAGATGGCTACAGAGATTATGTTTCTGTAGGCATATCTTTTAATATTCCTCTCTGGAAGAAAAACAGACAGGACATAAAAATCCTAAAAGAGATTGATCTGAAAGAAAAAGAGGTTTATCAACTTAAAGATATTCAAAAAAGAGTAATAACAGATCTTCAGGATAGTTATTACAAGGCTGTTTCCCATTATGAGATATACTCTCTGTTGGAAAATGTTATGATGCATCAAACAAAATCTGTTTATGAAAGTGTAATATCAGAGTATCAGGTAGGTGAAAAAAACATATTTGATGTTATAAAAGCTATAAATCAGATACTAAGTGTAAAAATCAGAACTATTGAGGAGATTTCAGAATACAACATCGCTGTAAAAGATATTCAGAGGTTAACAGGAGAGATAAAATGAAAGGATTAATAGGTGTTTTGGTTGGAATAATAATTGGTGGAGCTCTTACATTTTTTCTTTTGCAGGAAGTTGTTATGCCTAAAGAAAACAATCAGAAAATCCATTCATCAGAACTTCCAAAGCCTAAAGATAATATTAAAGGTGATATAAAACAGCTTTTTAATATTGATACCACAGTTGTTTCAAAGATGTTTCTATACAAAACCATAACTGGATACGGAACCCTTCAGCACCCTGAGAATGATCTTAAAGACATAACATTCAAAATATCAGGATATGTTGAGAAACTGTATGCAGACTTTACAGGAAAATACATAAAAAAAGGTGATCCCTTACTTTCCGTTTACAGCCCCCAGCTTGTATCTGCTCAGGAGGAGTTTTTAAGAGCATTTGAATACTACAAAAATATGAAAAACTCTTCCGATCCAGTGCTAAAAAAAAGTGCTGAGGATCTTTATGAAGCCGCCTACAAAAGGCTAAAATACTGGGATATAACAGACAGTCAGATAGAAAAATTAAAGAAAACAGGAAAGATACAAAAAAGCATAACCCTTTATTCCCCTTACGATGGCTGGGTTATGGAAAAGTTTGTTTATCTTGGGTCTGAAGTAAAAGAGGGAAAACCTGTTATGAGAATAGCAAAACACAAAAATTTATGGCTGATAACAGACATATATGAGGACGACATAAGATTTGTAAAAAAAGGACAGAAGGTTGAGTTTTATTTTGTTTCATATCCTGAAAAAAGGTTTGAAGGAGTTGTAGATTATGTATATCCAATGATGGATAAAGAAAAAAGAACATTAAAGGTCAGGATAGTTGTAAACAACGAAAAAAGGGAATTTTTTCCCGGAATGTACGGAGAGGTCAGCATAAAAATTCCAATTGGTGAGAGCATTGTCCTTCCTGAAACAGCTGTTTTAAACACAGGAAAAAGACAGATAGTTTTTGTTCAGAAAGAAAAAGGTGTTTTTGACCCTGTTTTTGTCAAGACAGGGATATACTCAGACGGTTACTACCAGATACTTAAAGGGGTTCATCCAGGAATGATAGTTGCAAATTCAGCCCTTTTCCTACTTGATGCCGATGCCCAGTTAAAAGGTAAGTATTCAAAAGGTAAAAAAATGAAAATGATGCATCACCACCATTAAAAGGGTAAAAAGATGATAGAGAAAATAATTGAATGGTCTGTAAAAAACAAAATAATAGTTATATCCGCTGTTTTACTTCTTTTAGGAGCTTCTTTCTGGGCATTAAAGAAAACACCCCTTGATGCTATACCTGATCTTTCTCCCCCACAGGTAATAATCTATTCAAAATGGACAGGACAGTCCCCATCTGTTGTTGAAGATCAGCTGACATACCCTATAGTAAGCATCCTTTTATCTGCACCTGAGATACAGACTGTTAGGGGAGTTTCCTCATTTGAAACTTCTGCTGTTTATGTAATATTCAAGGAAGGAACAGATATATACTGGGCAAGGAGCAGAGTTCTTGAGTATCTGTCCCAGATAAAAGATAGACTGCCTAAATCTGCCCAG
>JALTAS010000139.1:1181-2706 GCA_027058925.1 Persephonella sp. | reverse complement strand
AAAATAAAGAAAAAAATAAAAAACTCCAACAGGTTCTAAAAAAATCAAAAAATAGATTTTTTGAAAATCCAGAGAGATATATAAAAGACAAGTTTTTGATAAACTACCTAAAAAATCTTGATTACTGTCTTTCTGAAGAGCATATAAAAAGTCTTAAACTTTTCAGCGATTATCTTTTAGAAATAGGTTTGATAAAAGAAAAACCAGTTTTTAGATTTATTGAGGGAAAAAATGAGACATGTAGTTTTTGAAGATAAAAAGGTTTATCCATCAAAAATTGTATGTGTAGGTAGAAACTATAAAAAACATATACAGGAGCTTAAGAACAAAGATCCTGAGGAGATCGTTCTCTTTATAAAACCAAACAGCAGTATATCTGAAGATATATATAAACCTGAGCAACCCTGCAGATATGAAGGAGAGATATCTTTTATTTTTGATAAAGGCAAGCCCTCCGGTGTTGGTTTTGGAATAGATCTTACACTTGTTGATGATCAAAACAGACTGAAAAACAAAGGACTGCCATGGGAAAAGGCAAAAGCTTTTGACAGATCAGCAGTTTTTTCAGATTTTGTCAGGATAAGCCCTGAAATGATCGAAAGCTTAAGGATGGAACTTTGGATAAATGGTGATCTGAAACAGTCAGGAAGCGTAAAAGACATGATATACAGCCCTGATCAGATATTAAAAGAAGCAAAAAAGTATTTCAGTTTTTATGATCACGATATTCTTATGTGTGGAACACCTGAAGGCGTTGGTTTTTTTAATAAAGGGGATATATTTGAAGGAAAAATTTTTTCAGAAAATGTTCTTCTGATCGGGAGAAAATGGAAGGTAAAATAAAAACAGCCGACGGGACAGAAACATTCTTAAATGAAGAATACAAAGAGGCCTATCACAGCACAAAAGCAGGAGCTTATACAGAAAGCCTCCTTAAATTTGTTCTTCCATGCAGGATTGACAGTTTATCATCAGAAAGTGAAAAGATAGATATACTTGATGTAGGTTTTGGTTTGGGCTACAATGTTGCTGTTGCAATCAAGATAGCATCAGATAAAAATCCCAATATTCTTGTGGATATACTTTCTGTTGAAAAGGACATTTCTGTTTTTGAAAAAATAAAAAAACTCAACATCCCTGAAGACTTAAATGAGATTTATAATCAAATTATGTCAGGTAGTTTTGATGGAAACATATATAAAGCAAAGAGAAGTAGAACAGGTAAATTAAAATCTTCTATTACAGGTTTTGATGGAAACATATATAAAGCAAAGGGTAAAAATTTCAGCCTAAATATTTTATTTGGAGACGCAAGACAGATCTTAAAAACTGTAAGAAAAAAATTTGATGCTGTTTTTTATGATGCTTTTTCACCTAAAGTAAATACAGAGATGTGGACTGTTGAGATCTTCAAAACTGTTAAAAATCTGATGAAAGAAAAAGCGGTTTTATCTACATATTCTGCATCTCTTGCTGTAAGAAAAGGGCTTATAGAAGCAGGATTCAAGATAGGACTTATTGAGCC
>JALTAS010000139.1:0-1171 GCA_027058925.1 Persephonella sp. | reverse complement strand
GTAGGCAGAAAAAGCTTTTCAACAGTAGCAACAATAAATGGAGATATACCTCCCCTTATAGAAAAGGAAAAAATCAGACTTAAGAAATCACCATATGCTGTCGCTTACCATGACAACTCAGAAATGAATCTACCCCCTGAAGTAATCAAGAAGAACTGGGAATCTTTAGTTGAAAAAAATCTTCTAAATTTTGAATAATCAATGACGATAATTATTACTGATATTTTTTAAAAAACTACAGGAATTATAAAAAGCTAATATGATGGATTTTATTTATCTGAACAACCTGAGGGATCCAGCTTTTTTTGTTGACAAAGAGTTTAACATCCTTTTTCTGAATGAAAAAGCAAAAAAGATATTTGGAGACAAAACAGGAAAAAAATGCTTTGAAGTAATTTACAGCTTGCAAAAACCCTGTAATTCAAAAAAATGCCTGTGTCCTGTAAATGGAGAAATATTCCCTGTAAAAATAAAGGACAATTCCTGTTTTTTAATAAAAGAGGGTGAATGTAGTTCAGAAATACTTTTTTCCAAAGGAAAAATAGCCCTTATGATGCTGAAAAACCAAAAAGATCTGCCTGTTGAAAATGTATCTGAAAGTATTTTCCAGATAACAGGTTATAAGCCTGAGGATTTATTATCTGGAGAATTAGGATACACACAGATCATATCTGAAGAAGATAAAGATATATTCTTTGGAGAGCTGAAAACATTTTGTCAGCAGAAACTGCCTTACTGGGTTCACAGGCCTTACAGAATAAAAACAAAAAAGGGCAAAAAAATCTGGGTTCTCAATCAGACAGTTCCTGTTTTTGATGAGAATGGCAAAGCGGTTTATTTCTACAGCTACATTGTAGATATAAACAGAGAGGTTGAGTATGAAAAGCTATACAAAGTTTTGAGCTTAATAAACAGGATAGTCATAAACGCTACCACAGAAGAGGATCTTTTTGAAAAGATCTGTCCCATACTGAGTAAAGAACTTGGAATACCTTATATATGGGTTGGGGAAAAAGAAAAAACATTCTATCAGCATGGAGATGAAAAAAAGGTTTATAAAACGCTGACAACAGATAACAAGATAAAAATAAAAAGGCTTAGAAGAAAAGAATACAGTTCAGTTGCTGCCATACCAATCTCAAAGAAAGGGAAAACTGTTGCTGTAATAAAC
>JALTAS010000138.1 GCA_027058925.1 Persephonella sp. | reverse complement strand
GTACGGGGTGTTAAAAGGACTCCTTAAAGCTATATGGAGAATTTTAAGGTGCAATCCTTACTCAAAAGGAGGAATTGATAAACCATAAGAGAGGTAGCTGATGAATCAGGAACAAGATCTTCAAAAAAGAATGTTGATTTTCTTTGTTGTTGTTGCTGTTTTGATGATCGGTTTTTCCTTTTTCAGTTCTTATTTTTTCAAAACAGGGAAAAACCAATCTGAGAAACAGATTACTCAAACAGTAGAAAAAGAGCCTGAAAAAAAAGATATAAAAGAGAAAGCAAAAGAGGAAAAGCCCCAGATAGTTTACAACTCTGGAGGAAGTTATAACCTTCTTTTAGGTAGCAGAAGAATAAATGCAGACGATCTAAAAGACCTGGTAACTGTTAAAACGGATTTTGGTGAAGTGAAAATATCTAAAATAGGGGCAAGGATTGTATCAATCTATATTGAAAAATACAAAACAGACATAATCAGTGATTTTTCAAAGAAAAACAGGATCTTTCCAACAGAGATAATAACTACAGATCCAAAAATAACAGATATTCTGAATTTTAGTGAGTATGACTTTAAGAAAAAAGGAGACAGGTTAGTATTCAGACTAAAAAAAGATGGGATAAATGTTGTAAAGGAATTTGTTCTTAATGATTCAATTTTTTCATTTAATCTCAAATTAGATGGCCTTGAAAAGTACGGGGTATCAATAATAAATGGAATTTCCATTGGAGAGGCAGGAAGGGTTTTTGGACATTCTGGAGGAATAATAAAAACAGATAAAGAACTTATCAGAATAGATCCTGACATTGAAAGGGAACAGATTATTAGAGGTAATATTCTCTGGGCTGGAGAAGAAAACAAGTATTTTATACAGATGCTGGCTGCCAAGAATGGTTTTACAGCAACGCATATCATACCTGTAGCGAAGGAAAAAACGGTTGTTCTGTCAGAGATATCTTCAAGTTTGGAAGGGTTCTTTTTTGGAGGTCCAAAGCTGTTTTCACTTCTTGAAAAACTCACAGACAGATACAAAAAAGAGTGGAATAAAGATCTTGCCCTGCAGGACACTGTAGATTTTGGAATATTTGGAATACTTGGAAAACCATTGTTTATAGTTCTTCACTTTTTCTACAATTTCTCCCATAACTGGGGTATTGCAATAATTCTGCTTACAGTCCTGATAAGGATTATATTCTTCCCTCTTAACCACAAAAGCTTAAAAGCTATGAAAAAGATGGCAGATCTTGCTCCTGAGATAAAAAAACTCCAGAAAAAATACAAGGATGATCCACAGAAATTACAGCAGGAAATGATGAAGCTTTATGCAGAGCACGGAGCAAACCCGATGTCAGGATGCCTGCCAATAGTTGTTCAGATACCTGTTTTTGTAGCCCTTTACAATGTTCTTATGGTTACTGTAGAGCTAAAAAATGCCCCATTTATGCTCTGGATAACTGACCTTTCATCAAAAGATCCTTATTACATTTTACCCATACTTATGGGGCTTTCCATGGTTGCCCAGCAGTGGATAACCCCTTCTTCAGACAAAAATCAGAAAATGATAATGTACATAATGTCTGCCATTTTCACATTTATGTTTATGAATTTTCCATCAGGACTTGTTTTATACTGGCTTACGAATAATATATTAGGGCTGATCCAAAGTTATTTTATCAACAGGAAGTTAGGTAGATACGAGAAAAAATAAAAAATGAACGAAAAGGACACAATCGTTGCAAACGCAACTCCGCTTATTCCTTCAGCTGTTGGGATAGTAAGGATAAGCGGTGAAAAGGCTCTTTTAATAGGGAAAAAACTTTTTACCCTTCCCGAAGATCCAAAGGAAAGGAAGATTTACTTTGGTAAAATCACAGACAGGGAAGGGAATGTGATTGATGAGGGGCTTTTTGTTTTCTTTAAAGCTCCAAAGAGTTTTACAGGAGAAGACACAGTTGAGATATTTCCACACGGAAGCGTTCCTGTAATCAAAAAAATAATTGAGGAAGCTGTCTTTTTTGGGGCGAGAATGGCTGAACCTGGTGAGTTTACAAAAAGAGCATTTCTGAACGGAAAGATAGATCTTACTCAGGCAGAGGCGATAGCGGATCTCATAGAGGCAAAAACAGAAAAAGCTTCAAAGGCTGCTTTAAACCTTCTTGAAGGAAAACTTTCAAAAAAGGTAAACCAGCTGAGAGAAACGCTCCTTGAGCTTGTATCACTAATAGAGGCAGAGATAAACTTCCCTGAAGATGTAGAAGAGATAGATCCTGATCTTATAAAAGAAAACCTGAAAAAAGTTTCTCTACAGATTGAAGATCTTATGAAAACTTACAGACAGGGACAGCTGATAAGAGAAGGCATAAAACTTGCCATAGTTGGAAAACCAAATGTTGGAAAGTCTTCTCTTTTTAATGCTCTTGTTGGTTATGAAAGGGCTATAGTATCACAGATAAAAGGAACAACAAGGGATTTTATAGAAGAAAGGCTTATAATAAAAGGTATTCCTGTCAAACTTCTGGATACAGCAGGAATAAGAAAAACAGAAGATCAAATAGAAAAGATAGGGGTAGAAAAAGCATTAGAAAAAGTAAATGAGGCAGATATTGTTATTTTTGTTTTTGACGCTTCAGAAGGATTAGATAAAGAGGATTTAGAGATATACGAACTGGTAAAAAATAAGGATCCTATAATTGTTGGAAATAAATTGGATTTAACACTTGATAAA
>JALTAS010000137.1 GCA_027058925.1 Persephonella sp. | reverse complement strand
AGATAAAGAATAGAAAAGTATTTTAATCTATCAAAATCTGTAAAAATAAAAGCGGATATAAAAGAGATATCTAAAATTGCATCAAAAATTGTGATCCTATCAATAAAGATTGTAATAAAACTGATAGTTGTATAAATAAAAAGTATTACTGCAGCAAGGATCTGGGTGTTGCTTGTTAGACCCGCTGTTCCGGCAAAAATACTGAATGTTACTAATAGTGCAAAAGAAAAAGCAAATCTGAGTATTTTGTAGTTAGAAAAGGTAAGTTCTACCTGCACATAACCGTACCTTTTATTCAGATTTTCTTAAAATGATAGCTCTTCCCTTTGCTATCTCATCTATAGCTATAACAGTTTTCTTCAGGGGAATCCCTTCTTCTGTTACATAGCTTTCAGCTCCGGTCTCATACAGTTCCTTTGCAAGTTTTGAAGCCGCATGAACAAGCTCATATCTATTTTTGACCTTTTTCAATGCCTTTTCAATAAGAGGTCTTTTGCTCAAGCCACTTCCTCCATTATTTTTTGGCAGATGTAATAGTATATCACTCCTTTTCCTTCAGTTCCATATAGGTAAGTTTTATTACAAAATACATAAATATACCTGAAGTTATCCCCAGAATTCCTGCCATTATATCCCCATATTCTGAAGTTCTGTAAGGAAGAAAGTACTGGACAGACTCAATAAAAATACAAAGGAATGTTGAATAAAAAAATGATCCCCAGTAGGAGGTATTATAACTTTCCTTTAGCAAAATTACATAAACAAAAAAGGCAATAAAATGATTGACTTTATCAGAAACAGGCGTTTGCACAACCCAAGGACTGAAAGAAAAATAAAGAATAACCACAGTATAAAACCAGAAAATAGCTTTTAAAAATTTTACATTCATAATCCCATTAACCTCTTCAATTCGGTATCTTTGATCTTATCTGGATCAAATCTTGAGATTTTTAGCCTTTGCGAAAGGATAATGTACTTTATATCCTCTTTCGCCCTCTGAATTCTGTCATTTATAACAACAAAATCGTATTCTTTCCATGCAGGTATCTCTTTCTTTGCAGTTTCCATTCTTTTTTTTATCTCTTTTTCAGGATCGCCTCTTTTTTCCATTCTTTTTCTAAGTTCACCTAAAGATGGAGGAAGTAAAAAAATTGTAATTGCATCTTTTTTGTTTCTCTTAATCTGTCTCATGCCCTGAACATCAATAACAAGTAGTAGATCATACCCTTTCTTCAGTTCTTCTTCCACTTCTTTTTTTGGGGTTCCATAGTAATTACCATGAACAACAGCATATTCTAAAAATTCACCTCTTTTTATTCTATCTTCAAATTCCCGATTTGATAAAAAGTAGTAATCCTCCCCATCCCTTTCATTAGGACGGGGTTTTCTTGTTGTGCATGTTATGACTCTTTTGAGTTTTGGTATCTCTTTTATAAGGATTTCAGAAATGGTTGTTTTGCCCCCTCCAGCAGGAGAGGACAGGATGAAAAGTTCACCTTTCATCTACCTTCCAACGCCTTGAATGAGAAAATTCCCTAACAACTGTGACATATCAAGGAACACAGTTGGATATATACCAAGTATAAGAATTACAGATGCCATAAATGCAAGTGTAAAGGCTTCTCCCAATGAAAGATTAAACCTTGCCGAGCTTACAGGTTCATGCATGTACATATAGATAACAACTCTAAGGTAGTAACCTGCAGAAACTATACTCATAACCACCAGAACAACAGCAAGCCACCATATGTCAGACCCGATAAGGGCAAGAAAAATCCCAAGTTTTCCAAAAAAACCAACAGTAGGAGGTATTCCAAGCATTGAAAACATAAATATAAGCATAAAAAGGGCAAGCATAGGATATCTTTTTGCCAGACCTCTAAAATCATCTATATGATTGCTCCATCCATGCTGCCTTTCAAGTGCTGACAGAAATATAAAACCTCCAAGACCCATAAATATATAAACAAGCGAGTAAAAAATAAGGGCTGTAAATGCAACATCTGTTGGAGCAGCAAGGGCAGCAAGTATGTAACCTGAATGGGCTATTGATGAATAGGCAAGCATTCTTTTAACATTGTCCTGCTTAAGTGCTACAAAATTACCAAATATCATTGAAGCAGCAGCAAGAAGAGCCCATCCAAGATTCCAGATTTCATATGCAAATGGAAATGCTTCAACCATTACCCTCAGAATAACAGCAAAAGTTGCAACCTTCGCAGCAACGGCCATAAAGGCTGTAATAGGAGTCGGAGCTCCCTGATAAGCATCAGGCGTCCAGAAATGAAAAGGAACAGAAGAGGCTTTCAGTCCAAGACCTATTATCAACAAAACTATTCCTGCGACAGCTCCAACATCAAGACTTCCCTGAACTATACTATCTGCAACTGTAGCAAAATCAAAAGAACCAGTTCTTCCATAGATAAGTGCTATTCCATAACTGATTATAGCTGTTCCAGTTCCACCAAGTATTAAATACTTGAAGGCACCTTCTTTAGAAAGATAATCCTTTTTAAACATACCTGCCAGTATATATATAGTAATAGATGCAAGCTCTAAACCGATATAAAATGTGATAAGGTTTGATGAAGATACCATAATCATCATGCCAAGAAGTGCAAAAAGAATAAGATAGTAGTACTCACCGTAATAAGTTTTCTTAGACTCAAGGTAAGGTCTAAGAACTATAACAACAAAAAATGTGGATAGAATAAGGAAAAACTTGAATGTGAGGGAGAATGAATCAACAACATAAAGCCCGTAAAATGTAATATCGCCCTGTTCAATAGTAAGAGAAGGTATGGAAGCTAAAAAAAGACCTAAAGCTGTAACAACAGTGATCAGGAATCTCGCTTTTGTTAGAAGCTCTATCGTAAAAACTATCAAGGCTGTAATCAAAATTATTATTTCAGGGATCAAAACCTTAAAATTAGGTATCCCAAGTCCTGCAACAAGCTCCTGTAATACTGACATCCCTTAGCCTCCTATAAACTTAGAAAGAATAGCTGCTGATGTTTTTTCAAGCAACCTAACCCACCAGGCAGGATAAAGACCAATCACAAACATAAGTATAACAAGAGGAATAAAAGATAAAAATTCTGAAGCATTCATGTCTCTGAGCTTTTCCCACCTTTCAATTTTTGAAGAAGAAAGCTCACCCTCTTTAAACATGGCTTTATGGTAAAGCCACAATGTATAACCTGCTCCTACTATAAGGCTTATACCTGCCAGAACAGCTGTCAGTATACTGGCCTTAAATGTTCCAACAAGAGATAAAAACTCTCCAACAAATCCTGACAGACCTGGAAGGCCGGCAGAAGCCATAGCAGAAATCATAAACAGTGTTGCAAATACAGGCATGAATCTGGCAAGTCCCCCCAGATCTTTAATCTCATAGGAATGAACCCTCTCATATATATATCCTGCTGCAAGGAATAATGCAGCCGATGTAAAACCGTGGGAAATCATAGTGATTATTGCACCATTTATACCTTCCATGTTCAGAGCAAAAGTCCCGATTGTAACAAAGCCCATGTGAGATACTGATGAATACGCTATAAGCCTTTTTATATGTGTTTGTGCCAACGCCATCATTGCTGTATAGATAATGGCTACCACTCCAAGCGCAAACATAACAGGTACAAAATATTTTGAAGCTTCAGGAAACCACGGAAGGGAAAATCTAACAAAACCATATGTTCCCATCTTAAGAAGAACAGCCGCAAGTATAACAGAACCTGCTGTCGGAGCCTGAACGTGAGCAGCCGGAAGCCATGTATGGAAAGGCCACATTGGAACTTTTATAGCGAAACCAAGTGCAAGAAGAAGGAAGAATATTACTTCAAGCCTGAAAGGAAGGCCAAGATTCAGAAGATCAAAATAACTGGTTGAAAGTATTCCCTTTTCCATATACTGGTATATGTACATACCGATAACTCCGATAAGGAGAAAAAGAGAACCAAAAAATGTATATATAAAGAACTTAGTTGCTGCGTATATTCTTTCTGCATATCCCCATACACCAATTATCAAAAACATAGGAATAAGCATTGCTTCCCAGAATATATAAAACCAGACAAGATCCCAGGAAACAAACACACCTATACATGCAGCCTCAAGAATAAGAAAGGATACAAAATACTCCTTAATCCTCTTCTGTATATTTGTGCTCCAGACAAAAGCAGCAACAAAACAGAGAGCTGTAAGCCACACCATAGTTAATGAAAGTGCATCAACACCTACCTCATAACTCACTCCAAGATAAGGTATCCATGTGTACTTCTCGTAAAACTGGATTTTATAGGTAGAATAATCATAAGCAAAGAGCATATACGTAGAAATAATAAAAACTATAATAGATGTGATAATGCTTACAGGTTTTGCATGTCTTTCAGGAAGAAAAAACAGTAATCCTGCTGCTATAAGAGGTATTACTATTGATATTGTAATTATCGGAAATGTAGCATTAACAAACTCTACTGTCATTCTTCAGCCCCCTACACAAAAAGTAAGAATATTCCAAGGAATATCATTATCCCAATTGCCATCTGTGCCACATAAGCACCAATTCTTCCTGACTGGAACAATCTCAGTCCGCCACCTGTTGCAAGTGATACTTTGGCTGAACCATCAACAATTCCATCAATAATAACCTTATCCCCAATAAACCACAGTATTTTCGAAAATCTGTAATACCCATAAACAAAGATCGTATAATATAAGAAATCAAAATACCATCTGTTATAGAAAAGAAGATAAAGAGGTTTGAATGTTTTTGCGATCTCCCTTGCATCAATCTTCCTAAGCTGATAAATTACCCATGCTGCAAATATTCCAAGAAGAGCTGTAAACAGGGCAAGTATACCCAGAGGTGATGTTAAAGAGTGAATCAAGAAATGAAATGCATCTTCAGCAATATGAACATGATGTGCCCTGCTTAATCCCTCTTCAACAATCATTTTAGCATCTTCAGACAGGAAACCCATCTGGGATGGATCAAGAGAAGGTTTAAGGAAATTTCCGAAAAAGTCTTTAAAGAAACCAAGAACAACAGCTCCTGAAGCCAGAACAATTAGAGGAATGGTCATTGTAGGTGGTGACTCATGAACATGCTCTTTAACATGTGGATCAAGCCTGTCTCCATTTTCAAAAGCAAGGAAATAAAGCCTGAATATGTAAAATGCAGTAAGAAGTGCTCCAAACCAGAGGAAAAACCATGCAAGTTTTGATATTTCATAAGCGCCTTCAATAATAGGATCTTTAGAGAAAAATCCTGCAAAAGGAGGAATTCCAGAGAGCGCAAGGGCACCTATCAGAAATGTTATAGCTGTAATAGGCATATATTTCCTAAGCTGTCCCATTTTTTGAACATTCAGAATATGATGAATACCTATAAGAACAGAACCTGCTGCAAGGAATAGAAGTGCTTTGAAAACAGCGTGTGATGCAAGATGAAACATTCCTTCACCAAAAAGACCAAGTCCCTCAGCAGCAAACATATAACCAAGCTGGGACATTGTTGAATAAGCAATAATCCTCTTAATATCATTCTGGACAAGCCCCATAGTTGCAGCTATAAATGCAGATGCTGTTCCAACAAACAGAACAACATCAAGGGCTATATCTGAAGCTGCAAAAACAGGCATGAGTCTTGAAACCATATAAACTCCAGCTGCAACCATCGTGGCAGCATGAATCAAAGCAGAAACAGGTGTTGGACCCTCCATAGCGTTTGGAAGCCATATATGGAGCCCAAGCTGTGCTGATTTACCAACAGCTCCACCAAAAAGGAGAAGAGCTATAGCTGTTATTATCCAGTACTGTGCTTCAGGAAGTTTATTAAAAATGTCTATATAATCAAGAGTTCCAAATGTAACAAAGGCAAGGATCAGACCTGTTAGAAAAAGCCAATCACCTACTCTATTTGTTATAAAAGATTCAAAAGCGGCATCAGCAGCGGAATTTTTGTGATGATAAAAGCCGATAAGCAGGTATGAAGCAAGACCAACACCCTCCCATCCAAAGAAGAGCTGAACCAGGTTATCAGAAAGGGTAAGCATAAGCATCATAAACACAAACAGGGAAAGATAAGCAAAAAATCTTGGATAAGATGGCTCATTTCTCATATACCCTGTTGCAAATATAAAAATAAATGTTGATATAACTGTAACAACACAGGTCATAAGAGCTGATAAAGGATCCCAGAGAATGCTGACTGAGATCTCATAATCACCTAAAGGCATCCATGTAAAAAGTTTTAAATTGTAATACCCCCCTGTTGTGGCAACCTTTATAAAGCCAATAACAGAAACAACAGCAGATATAGCAACGGCAACAACTGCTATAATTCCTGATAAAGGCTCTCTCAAAAATTTATAACCAAATAACCCTATTATTATAAAAGCGACCAGAGGTGAAAAAGGTATAATCCATAAATACTCCATCTCTCTCCTCTTAATTCTTTAGTTCTGTAAGTGTTTCTGTATCAACATCTTTACGCAGTCTATAAATAGCCATTATTAAACCAAGACCAACCGCTGCTTCGGCAGCTGCTATTGTAAGGATGAAGAACACAAAGACCTGACCACTTACATCAGCCAGTTTCATATCAAAGGCAACAAAAGCTATGTTAACAGCATTAAGCATCAGCTCTGTGGAAAGAAGTAATGCTATTATATTTCTTCTGACTGCAATCCCTATCAAGCCCAAAACCATAAGAAGTCCACTTAAAGCAACATAATACTCATAAGGAACCATCAGCTTTTAGCCTCCTCATCTATTACATGCTCTTTTTTCCCTATTATAATTGCCCCTATCATGGCTACTAAAAGTATCAAAGATGCAACCTCAAATGGAAACAGATATTTAGTAAATAAAACTGTTGATACAGCCTTTACATTACTGACCTCACTGATTACTTCAGGTGTAAATATACCAGTATTAGACTTCCAGGCGCCATAAAGGGAAACAAAAGCAAGCTCAAGGAAAATAAGAAAACCTACAGGAAGAGATATCAAAATAAATTTTGGCTCAAAGGCTTTTCCTTTAAACTCCGGAACAGTAGATATAACAAGTACATAAAAAACGACAATAGCTACCGCATATATAATAATCTGGAGTGCACCTATCAGCTCTGCTCCCATAGCAAAGAATAAGCCTGAAATCATTATAAGAGTAGATATCAAGGAAAGAACAGCATAAATTATGTTTCTAAAAAATACAACACCAACAGCAGACAAAACAGCAAGTGACGAAAAAATCCAGAAAGCTGTTAACTCCATTTAATTTGCCCCCATAACTTACTTCTTTCTTCATTATCTATCCATATTCTGTCAGGCTCATCGTACCTTCTTCTATCAAAATCAACAGCCCTTTCAGACATATCTTTTATATGGGTAACACAACCTGCCCTGTGATAGGAAGCCGTCTCGTATATGTCTGTCATTATAAGACAGTCAACAGGACATGCTTCTGTACAAAGCCCACAGTACATACAGTTAAGGAGATTCATATCAAATCTAACAACTTTTTTCTTTCCTTCAGGTGTCTGAACAGCCTCTATTTTAAAAAGCTCAGGAACAGGGCAGGCCTGCTGGCACATATAACAGGCAACACATCTGCTTTCTCCATCTTTTATATCCATAAACTTTTCGATAACCTTAAAAGAGGGAGGTTCTTTTCCATTCTTAACCCTGTGGGCATGAGTTCCCCTAAACCTTTTCGGGGGAGTTATCTTTTCAAATGGGTAATATGTTGTAACAGTTTTTCTAAAAAAACTCTTTATTGTTATCCTCATCCCTTTTAAAAAATCCAGAAATAAAATCCGCTCCCTATTTGTAAGCTGAGGTCTTTCAACATATTTTATTCTTACCATATCACCCAAATATCATTATCCAGACTGCAACAACAAGTATATTTGCGAGGGCTAAGGGAAGCATTACCTTCCATGCAAGCTCTGTAATCTGATCAACCCTGTATCTTGGAAGAGTCCAGTGCACCCACAGGAAAAACATAAACAGAAGAAAGACTTTTATAAAAAACCAAACAAAAGCAGGTATCGGAAGCCAGCCCATAAGAGGCAGTGGATTCCAGCCGCCAAAAAACAGTATAACTGTTATAGCAGAAAGAACAAATGTTGCTATATACCACTCAGCAAGGGGGAAAAGTCCAAACTTCATTCCTGTGTATTCTGTTACATAACCACCAACAAGCTCAGCTTCAGCTTCCTGAACATCAAAAGGCGTTCTTCCTGTTTCAGCAAGAATACAGAATATAATAACTACGAATGCAAGTATGTTTGGGATTATAAACCATATATTTTGTTGGGCTTCTACAATTTCTCTAAGAGAAAAAGATCCTGCCATCATGATTGGTCCTGCGATTGCAAAACCGAGAGCCACCTCATAGCCTATTAAAACAGCAGCCTTTCTCAAACTACCTATCATTGGATATTTTGAGTTTGATGCCCAACCTGCAAATATAACGCCGTAAAGGGATATACTTCCAAAAGCCAGAGCAAGAAGTATTCCCACATTAAGATCTGTTATGTATGGCTTGATCTCTACACCAAAAATAGTAAATGGATCTCCAAAAGGAACAACAGCCAGAATCATAATAGCCGGAACAAAAGCCATTAAGGAGGCAAGATAAAATAGAAATTTATCAACACTGTCAGGAACCAGATCTTCTTTGGTTAAAACTTTTAGAGCATCTGCGATAGGTTGG
Source organism: Persephonella sp. (assembly GCA_027058925.1). Classification (GTDB taxonomy): domain Bacteria; phylum Aquificota; class Aquificia; order Aquificales; family Hydrogenothermaceae; genus Persephonella_A. The sequence goes on along the minus strand of JALTAS010000137.1, from coordinate 1,939 downwards.
AGAAAACCGTGGGGACCAACATGAAGTGGTCCGGGACGCTGTTGTACATGTCCTGCAAACTTTCTTTCAAGAAGGGTTAGATAAGCTGCACCAAGAAACATTCCGAGAATAAAAATCAGTGATTTTATCGTCAAAACAACAACAGTTCCCAGTAGTTCCATCCTAACCTCGTGTATTGTTATTATGGTTCAGGTGTAAAAAATATTAACATATATACGACAAAAATCAAACACTGTTTGTTAAATCACCTATCTGTCTCCCCCACAACAGGATCAAGGCTTCCAAGAAGTGCAACAGCATCCGCAATAGTTCTCCCTTTTATTAGCTCAGGAAATATCTGGAGATTGTAAAAAGCTCCGGATCTTATTCTCATTCTGTAAGGTCTTCCCTCCCCTTTACTGTTTATGTAAAACCCAAGCTCACCTCTTGGATTTTCTCCAGAAAGATATATCTCACCTTCAGGCATTTTTTCACCGTAAATTCTGAGTGTAAAATCCTTTACCATAGATTCAATAGAGTTAAACACTTCATCAAGAGTAGGAAGAACATTACTGTAATCTGTGGCTATATATTCTTTTCCCTCCATCTTTTTCAGTTTTTCAACGCACTGAGCTATTATACCCAAAGACTGCCTCATCTCTTCCATTCTCAAAAGATACCTGTCATAGCAGTCTCCTACTTTTCCGAGGGGGATTTCAAAATCAACCTTATCATAAGCATCTGTAGGCTGTACCATCCTAATGTCGTAAGGAACCCCTGCTGATCTTGCAACAACACCTGTAAGACCATAGCTGTAAACATCTTCTTTTTTTATAATCCCAACATCAACATTTCTTTTCAGCCATACCCTATTTTTTGTCAGTATAGTTTCGTATTCCTCAAGTTTTTTAGGAAAATCTTTTATAAAATGAGAAATAACATCAAGGGCACCTTCTGGAAGATCCTTCGCAACCCCTCCAATTCTAATGTATGAAGAGTTAAGCCTTATACCAGCAATGCCCTCAATAATATCCATAATCTTTTCCCTTTCCCTGAAGGCATACAGGAAGATAGTAAGAGCTCCAAGATCAAGGGCAAATGTCCCAAGCCACAAGAGATGTGAGTTTATTCTCTGAAGTTCACACATCATGGTTCTTATGTATTTTGCTTTTTCAGGTGGGTCTATTCCAAGAAGTTTTTCAACAGCATTCACATAAGCTACTTGAGAACACAGAGCAGATATATAGTCCATTCTATCTGTGTAAGGGATAAACTGGGTGTATGTCAGATTTTCTGCTATTTTTTCAACGCCCCTGTGGAGCTGACCAAGTATTATGTCACAGTTTTTCACATATTCTCCTTCCATATCAAATAAAAACCATATTGTTCCATGTGTTCCCGGGTGGAGAGGACCCCAGTTCAGAACAATCTGATTTTTCTTTTCCATTCTTGATTTTTGTGTTCTTTCAATATCCTCAAGGGTTGGAACTTCTGTATGATAAGGGTTATAGTTGTGGGCAGGTATTTCATCAGGTCTTAGATTTAAAGATGGAAGGTAGGTGTCTTCTACTCCTTTGAGAGGAAAATCCTTCCTTAAAGGATGGTATTTATAACCTTCCCAAAGGAACATCCTAACAAGATTTTCATGGCCTTCAAATGAAACCCCAAACATATCCCATGCTTCTCTCTCTGCCCATTTTGCACCTTTCCAGATATGAACAACTGATGGAAGGAAGCCTCCTTCTGCCCAACATTTTACGGCAACCCTTCTGTTTTTTTCAGGATTAAAAAGAATATAAACTCCCTGAAATCTCGGTTCATGGAGTGGGTAATCAATACAGAAAAGATCAATAAAATGTTTGTATCCTAAGCTATTTTTTAAAAAGATAAGCAGATCAAGGAGAGATTTTTTATCTATTGTTAAACTTGTAAAATTTTCCCTCTCCTCAACATTTATATC